>JAEDMP010000108.1 GCA_016302965.1 Bacteroidaceae bacterium | reverse complement strand
TGTTGATAAATGTATCTGTTGATAAATGTATTAGGAAGGTCTTAAAAAATTAGGTCAAATTGGGGAATAGTTGAAATTTCTTGTGCTTTTGGGATGAATGTATTATTAGGTTCTTGTTCTTTAAGTTTCTCTTTGTGTGGAAGATAAGAGAGGTTGCTGAAGGAAAACGGAAACAAGTTACAGGTTCCCGGTTGATGGCCTGGAACCCGCAACTTGAATATTTTTTGTTCAGATTACCCCAAACTTGTAGATGGTCTTCTGTTTGTACTGCTGTCCGGGATCCAGCACGACAGAGGGGAAGTAAGGACGGTTGGGGGAGTCGGGGAAGTGCTGGCACTCGAAGCAGATGGCTGAGCGGCGAGGGAAGGTGGCTCCGTGGGCTCCTTCATAGCCTGTGGCCCAGTTGTCGGTATATACCTGCATGCCCGGCTCGGTGGTATACACCTCCATGGTGCGTCCGCTGGTGGGGTCAGTCAGTTTGGCGGCAAAGCTCAGTTCTCCCTCTTCTTTCTTGTTCAGCACGAAATTGTGGTCATATCCGGCACCGTTTCTGATTTGCTCATCATCGGCATCGATGTCCTGGCCGATGGGTTTCGGTGTGCGGAAGTCGAAGGGAGTGCCTTGCACTTTGAGAATCTCTCCTGTGGGGATGGAAGTCTCATCAACAGGCACATAGAAATCGGCATTGATTTCGCAAATCTGGTTCTCGATGGTGGGCGTAGGATTGGCAATGCCCGGGAGGCTGAAGAATCCGTGGTGGGTGAGGTTGATGATAGTCTTCTTGTTGGTGGTGGCCAGGTATTCGAGAATCAGCTCGTTCTGGTCGGTAAAGGTAAACTCAACGGTCACCTGGCACTCGCCCGTGAAGCCCTCTTCGCCGTAGGCTGAGGTATAGTGCAGGGCCAGCGAGCGGGGACCCATCTGACGTGCATCCCAGACGCGTGCGTGGAATCCCGTGGGGCCTCCGTGCAGGGCGTTGGGGCCGTTGTTGATGGCGAGCTGGTATTCCTTCTTGTTCAGGGTAAAGGTACCTTTTCTGATGCGGTTGCCGTAGCGGCCGATCAGGGTGGAGAGGAAGGGCTCGGGGCTGTTGATGACACTCTGGATATTGTCGTGACCCTGGATGACGTTGGCTACGTTGCCGTCCTTGTCGGGCACCATGATGGCCACGATGGCACCACCGTAATTGGTGATGGCCACTTCATATCCCTTTCGGTTTCTCAGTATGTATAAATCGGTTTTTTTACCGTTGATAGTGGTCTGAAAGTCCTTCCTGTTCAGACCACACAAGTTCGCATTTTCTGTAGTATTTGTCATGTTTGTTGATTTTAGTTACTGTATCTCCTGCAAAGTAACCGAAAAAAAACGAAATTAACAAGCGAATTGCAAAAAAAATGACTTCAAGTTGTGTTAAAAACAACTAAAAGCAGGTTTTCAGGAAGTCAGACACCACATAAAAGCTGCCTCCCACGAAGATGAAGTCGTTGTTGGCGGCATCTAGCAGTGCCTGTTCGTAGGCTTCTTTCGCGCTTGGATAGCTGTTTCCCAGCAGTCCTTTCTCGCTCGCCATTTGCTGTAGTGTTTTTTCGGATAGTGCCCGGTGGCTGTCGGGTTTGGTGAAGTAGTAGACGGCGTCGGAGGGCATCAGATTGAGGATGCTGTCCACATCCTTGTCGGCAACCGCTCCATAGACGATACGTCTGGTGCGGCATTTCACCTGTGCGATTTGTTTGCCCAGATAATCCCATGCTCCGCTGTTGTGTCCGGTGTCACAGATGGTGAGGGGCGATTCCTTCACCTTCTGCCATCGTCCCTGTAGTCCCGTCAGTTCGCAAACGTTTCTGAGTGCCATCTTCTGTTCCACGGCACAGTTGGTCTTGTGCTTGGTGTCCATGCAGTCGCTGATGTATCCTTGGGCTACCAGTGCGCGCAGCGATTTCAGTACGGTGTTGAAATTGTGTACCTGATAGGCACCTCCCAGCGTGCTTTCCACCTTGCCCATGCAGAGCGTGTTGTACAGGATTCGTCCGTTGTCGAGAAATTCATAACCCAGCACGCCCGGGTTCTCCTCGGCCCAGATGACTGGGGCCCCCATCCGCTTGGCTGTCTCTTCGAATACGGGGCGTGTCTCGTCGGTCGTTTCGCCGATGACCACGGGCACTCCTTTTTTGATGATGCCGGCTTTCTCGGCTGCTATTTTGGCCATGGTGTCACCCAGGAATTGGGTGTGGTCCATGCTGATGTTGGTGATGACCGAGAGGGTGGGGGTGATGATGTTCGTGCAGTCGAGCCGTCCGCCCAGTCCCACTTCGATGACGGCGATATCCACGTTCATGTCCGAGAAATACTTGAAAGCCATGGCGGTGGTAATCTCGAAGAACGAGGGATGCAGTGGTTCGAAAAAATTCCGTTCGTTGTGCACGAAATCAGTGACATATTCTTCGCTGACGGGTCGTCCGTTGATTTTGATGCGTTCTCTGAAGTCTTTCAGATGGGGCGATGTATAGAGTCCCACGCGATAGCCGCAGGCTTGCAGCACGGCAGCGATTGAGTGGGCCACTGAGCCTTTGCCGTTGGTTCCGGCCACGTGTATGGTTACGTAGTTGCGGTGGGGATGTCCGAAATGTTCATCCAAGGCGAGCGTGTTGGCCAGTCCTTCCTTGAATCCCGTAGCCCCTTGTTTTTCAAACATCGGCAGTTGGGAGAACAGGTATGCGGTGGTTTCTTGGTAGTTCATGATGCGTATAATCGTATGATATTATATTAAGGTGTAAGTATATTAAGGTGTAAGTATATTAAGGTGTAAGTATATTAAGGTGTAAGGATGAGGTCCCCCTTAATGCAACATGCTGCAAGGATTCCATCCTGTTTCGGTTGGACTCCCTGCAGCATGCAGTATGGATTAGCTGAAATAGTTCTTGAATCGTTGGAAGATGGAGCGTTTGGTAGCGGCATCACCCTTGAAGTTGTCGCTTTCCTTGAACTTCGTGAGTGCTTCTTTCTCCTCTTTGCTCAGTTCCTTGGGCACATACACGCTGATGTTGACGATGATGTCGCCCTTGCCGTACCCGTTCACCTCGGGCAGTCCCTTGCCTCTGAGTCGCAGGGTCTTGCCGGGTTGGGTGCCGTTTTCGATTTTCACCTTCAGTTTGGTGCCGCTGATGGTGGGAATCTCGATGCTGCCACCGAGTGCAGCTGTGGGGAAGTCGAGCAACAGGTTGTAGATGAGGTTGTTGCCGTCTCTGACGAAGGTTTCGTTTTCCTCCTCTTCGATAAACACCTGAATGTCGCCATTGATACCGTTGCGTGGTCCGGCATTACCCTTTCCTGGCACATTCACCACCATACCCTCAGCCACACCGGCAGGTATGTTGATTTCAATCACCTCTTCACCCTTTACGATGCCTGTTCCGCCGCAATGCTTGCACTTGTTCTTGATTACCTTACCCTCACCGTTGCAGGTGGGGCAGATGCCCTGTGTCTGCATCATGCCGAAGATGCTCTGTGTGGTGTGGGTGATGACACCGCTTCCGTGGCAGGTGGGACAGGTCTCCTCGGTGCTGCCGTTCTCGGCTCCGCTGCCGTTGCAGTGGGAGCAGGGCACATCTTTTCTTACCTTGAACTTCTTCACTACGCCGCTCTCCACCTCCTGCAGGCTCAGTTTCACGCGCAGGCGCAGGTCGCTTCCCCTTTGTTTCTGGGGCCGTGCCTGTCGGCCTCCTCCTCCGCCACCGAAGGGGTTGAATCCGTGTCCGCCGAAGATGTCGCCGAACATGGAGAAGATGTCGTCCATGTTCATGCTGGCACCGCCACCGAAACCGCCGAAACCGCCGGCTCCCGGTCCGTTGAATCCGAACTGGTCATACTGCTGTCTCTTCTGCGGGTCGTGCAACACGTCGTAAGCCTCGGCTGCCTCCTTGAATTTCTCTTCGGCCTCTTTGTTGCCGGGGTTGCGGTCGGGGTGATATTTGATGGCAATCTTGCGGTATGCTTTCTTGATTTCGTCCTCTGAGGCTTTTTTGTCTACCCCGAGCACTTCATAGTAATCTCTCTTTGCCATAACTGTGTCTGTTGATGTCTGTTTCTTATTGTCCTACTGCTACTTTGGCATGCCGGATGACCTTGTCGTTCATCTTGTAGCCCGTCTGCACGCAGTCGAGCACCTTGCCCTTCATCTCGTCGCCCATACCGGGCACCATGGCAATGGCCTCGTGCACGTCGGTGTCGAAGTCGGCTTCGTGGGTGTCGATGCGGGTCACTCCGAGTCCTTCCAGCACTTTGATGAACTTGGTGTGTATGAGCACCACGCCTTCTCTGAGTGCCTGGATGTCTTCACTTTTCTCTCCGTTGCTGATGGCTCTCTCCAGGTCGTCGAGAATGGGCAGAATGGCTGTTATGGCCTTCTCGCCTCCGTTCAGAATTAGTTCGGATTTCTCTTTCAGGGTACGCTTCCTGTAGTTGTCAAACTCGGCCATCGTGCGCAGATACTTGTCTTTGAGTTCCTCAATCTGCTTGTTGGCCGTTTCCAGCGGATCCTGTTCTTCGGCTTCGGCTGTTGCCTCGTCTGTCTGGTTGTCGGCAGCGTTGCTGTCAGCTTCGGTCTGCTTATTTTCGTTGTTCAAGGCCTCGTTGTTCAAGGTCTCGTTGTCTACTGTCTCGTTGTCTACTGTCTCTTTGTTGATTGTTTCTTTGTTCATGATGCTGAATATTTATATGAATCTCCCTGCAAACAATGTGCCATGTGGGTGAATCGTGTGCCAAACGTCTCTTTTTTCCCGAAAAAATGACGTATTGTCGCTTATGCTTCTCCGTAGAGTCTGGCCTTGGTCTGCTTGATGTCCTCGTCATAGATATACTGGTCGTATTCCATGAGCTTGTCGATGGTTCCGTTGGGAGTCAGTTCAATGATGCGGTCGGCCACGGTCTGGATGAATTCGTGGTCGTGGCTGGCAAAGAGGATGTTGCCCTTGAAGTTCACCAGGTTGTTGTTGAAGGCCTGGATGCTTTCCAGGTCGAGGTGGTTGGTGGGGGTGTCGAGGATGAGGCAGTTGGCGTTTTTCAGCTGCATGCGTGCAATCATACATCTCATCTTTTCGCCACCTGAGAGCACGTTCACCTTCTTCTGCACGTCCTCTTCCTTGAAGAGCATACGTCCGAGGTAACTCTTCATCAGCACCTCGTTGCCCTTGCCGTACTGGCTGAGCCAGTCCACGAGGTT
>JAEDMP010000107.1 GCA_016302965.1 Bacteroidaceae bacterium | reverse complement strand
GGTCTTTGATGGAACGGTCCACGTGGCTTTCGGCAGCCAGATGGATGATACCGTCCACCTGTTCGTCCTGCATCAGTTTGTAGAACGCATCGAAATCGCAGATGTCCATCCTCACAAACTTGTAGTTGGGTTTGTCCTCGATGTCCTTGAGGTTGGCCAGGTTGCCGGCATAGGTCAGTTTGTCGAGGTTGATGATGCGATACTCAGGATATTTGTTCACAAACAGGCGGACAACATGCGAGCCGATGAATCCGGCGCCGCCAGTAATCACGATGGTCTTCATACTTCTATATTTTTTGATGGATAATAATTTTTCTTCTATTATTTTTTCTTTTCTTCTCATGCGAGCGTAACAACCTCGCAGTCGGTAAAACGCTGTCCCTCGATGGTGAGTCTCACGATGGTCCGCTCCTTGTGCCATCCCTGGATGCCGGCGGCTCCGGGGTTGATGTGCAGCAGATTGAGCGTCTTGTCATATTTCACCTTGAGGATATGCGAATGACCCGAGATGAAAAGCTGGGGTGGGGAGGCGTATATCTGGCCGCGTACCGAGGCATCGTAGTTGCCGGGATAGCCGCCGATATGCTTCATGAGCACGTCCACGTCCTCACACTTGAACCTCAACCGTTCGGGAAACATCAGCCGCAGGTCTCCGCCGTCGCAGTTGCCGCAAACGGCACGGAGGGTGCGGAAGGCAGCGAGCCGGTCGGCCACTTCGGTGCTGCCGATGTCGCCTGCATGCCATATCTCGTCGCACGGTTCGAAATAATGGAGGTATTTCTCATCCCAGAATGCGTGGGTATCGCTGATGATGCCAATTTTCTTCACTTGACGGTAGGGTCTTAAGTTGTTCTTTCCGTTATTCTTCACGTATTTCCGTGCAAAGATATAACAAAAAAATGAGAAAGTGGGGAAAAGAGGGAAAAAAGCGACCCGTATGGTTGAAAAAATGGAGCCTGCCCCTGTGCTTGACCATAGGGCAGGCTCCATTCCTACTTGTTTTGTCGCTTATTTGGCCAGTATCTTGCGCACACCCTTGGCGTTGCGCTCAATCACCAGTCCCTTGCGGCTCTCGTTCAGCCGATAGCCGTTGAGGCTATATCGCTCGCTGGCATGGTTTTCTTCCGTGCCAACGTTACGGATGCCGGTAGTCATGGTGGCACCCTTGATGAGCAGCTGGTAATCGTTGCTCTTCAGGTCGCCGGCCGTCACGGTAATCAGTGCCTTGACACCTCCGTCCATGGTCTCCAGGGTTACGCTCGTCTTGGCTCCCTTGCCATCGGCCGTCACCTCGATGTCCGACAGATTCACCTCTTCGGCCAGCTCGGTCTCATACACGTTGCTTCCTGCGTTGGGAGTCAGTTCCTTGCCTTTGACGCTCAGATGGCTGATGCCGCTGTTGTAGACCAGGGTGAGGTCGTCCACCAGGAGCGAGTCACTGCCTGTACCCTGCCCAGGGTCGGCATTGGTCGAGAGGGTGACGTGCATGGCCTTGGGCGCCAATGATTTGCCTTCCTCATAGACGAAGGGGATGCTCAGCCGCTGCCATGCTCCTCCCTGGCTCTCGATGGTGGCACAGGTGGCTTTGGCCAGATAGTTGTCGTAGGCCTTGTCTTCGGGATCCTGATAGTAGCTGCCGTCGGTAATCACGGCGTTGATGGTGGCATAGGGATGGGCTTCCTGGGGAGTCTCCTGGCTGAACTTCACCCATACCGTGAGGCTGTCGGGCATACCCTTGAAGTCGGCATGGAAGGGGTCTCCGTTGGCATCTTTGTCCGTCTGGCTGGGATCGCTGAACGAGCAGTTCTTCGGGTCGGTAGCACTCATGGCTCCGGCCTGGAGTCGGCCGGTGGTGATTGTGCCGTTGGCTACGACAAAGCCCAGTACCTTGCCCGACTTCACCAGCACGCTCTTCGTGCCGAGGCTGCCTGGGCGCACGTCATCGCTGATGAAGGTGTGGGGCACCGTACCCACGAGTTGGGCAAAGGCACCCGAACAACTCATGAACGAGTGCCAGTTGTTGGGCTCGTCGCTGGTGGCATCGCCCATGGTGGCGGTATGGAAGTTTTCGAAGCCCGCATTTTTCAGTTGGTAGCCGCCTGTGCCGAAGGTGCAGACGATGTTCTGTCCCAGTGTGGCGGTCAGGTCGATGCTGATGACGGCATAGAGTTCAGACCCCGTCACCTCGCCCTTCACACATACAGGAATGGTGCCCAGCATCGGTCCCAGATAGTCGCCTTCGCCCAGTCCGGGGATGGTGCCTGGGGTGATGTTCACCTGCTGCAGCACCTGCAGGGCGGTTGTCTCTCCGTTGATGTCAGAGGGCACATCCGTCAGCCGGATATTCCCTACAGGCATCTCTGCCCCCAGCATGAAGTTGTCGAGCTGCAAGGTGTAGAGCCCGTTCTCCTGCTGATGGATGACGATGGTGGTGGGCTGCTGTGCCACGTCCATCCCGTTGATACGCACCGTCAGCATGTCGGTGTAGTCTGTGGCCATGGCTACCGTTGACGCCAGAGCCAAACCAATAGAAGTAACAATCTTTTTCATACTCGCAATTATTTTATGTTAATAACAGAAATGTGTGTTCTTGACAGAAATAAGCGTGTGGTTATCTCAGTTTATAGGTTACCCCGAGTGTGCCGAAGATGGGGTAGAGCGTCTGCTCGATGGTTTTGAACGAACGCTTGTGTACCCCCGTCACTCCCCATTGCAGGTCGGCGTAGGCACCCCATCGGTGCCCGAACTGCCAGTCGGCTCCAGCCCCTATACCCATCTGCAGCCTTCTCATGTGGCTGCTGAAATCATAGGTGCCGCGGCTGTTCTCATCATGGCCAATCATGATTTTCTCGCCGGTAGGATTCATATAGCGCAAGTAGCCGTCGTAGACGTGCCCCTTGAAGGAGCGGGTGTAGACGTATGAGAAATAGGGTCCCAGCCTCAGTCTCCAGCGGCTCCCCGGGTGGTAGGTGGCCTGCAGCGGTATCGTCACCATCGATTCCTCCACCTTGGTCACCAGCCGTCCCGTATAGTAGCCTTCCAGTTCATCCCCTCCCTTGGTCATGACCGTATGGTAGTTTTTCACTGTCGCGTCTACGTTCATCCCTTTGTTGTCGATATGGATGCCTGTGAGCACTCCCCAGTTGCCTCGCAATGGGTGTTCGGCATCAATGCCCAGGGTGAAGTTGGGCTGCAGGTCATAGTCGTTCATCCGGCGGATGGTGGCAGGCATGCCTATAGGAGCTGTGCCGCCGATGTTCAGTCCCAGCCGGGCGGTGTAGGTCCAGCCTGGGCGGGCTGGCGGCAGCGTGTCGGCTTCGGCAGTCTGGGCTGTCGAGGCCAAGGGCCGGCAGGCCGTCAGGGCGATGGCGGCCAGAGCGGCTATCCGTTTGCTTGTCTTGTTGGTCATGGGTGGAATGTTAGTGGGTTGTGGTGGGTTGGGGGATAATCTCCGTCTCGCAGGTGAGTGTAAACTCGTCCACGCAGAGTGTGCTGCCAACGGCACCCTGGAAATAGGCTCCGTCGGTACTTGATGAACAGACGATGGCCAGGGTATAGCCGAACTCTGTCAGCAGACCGTAGTCAATCTCCTGGCCGCGATAGTCAAAGTCTACGGAGAAACGGGTCCACTCGTCGGTAGGCTCGATATTCGTCACGATGGCCTTGCCCACGATAAAGGGGCTGGTCTGCACGTTGTCGCCATAGAGCGTGATGGGCTGTCCCTGTTCGTCGGTGTTGCGGTAGAAGATGGCATAGATGGTTCCGATGTCCTGCTTGCCTTCCACGATGGAGCCGTCCTGGTTCTGGAACGCCTCGCCCGGCTTATACTTGTACCATCCGCTGAAGTTGAGCGGTTTCTTGTCGAAGCGTATGCCGAAGCGGGTGGCTCGCAACGCATCCTTGAGGGCGTTGGTCGGGTCGAAAGAGCCGAGAAACAGGTTGCCTGCCGCCAGTCGTTTGTTCACGGCCTGGGCGATGGGTCCCGTCTTCCGTGTGACGAGTTTCACGCCATATCCCGAGTGTCCGTCGGCCAACGGACAGGTGGGATATTCGTCGGGTTTGGCCGAGAAATTGCTCAGTTTGAATCCAGCGTTGCCGCTGGCCCAGATTTCTTCTTTCTCCGTCTCGTCCAGCATCTCATACCATGTATAATAGCTGGCACTGCTGTTGGGCACCTGGTAGAGGCTGTATTGCTCGAAGTCATAGTGGATGATGTCCTGTGTGGTGTGCCGTTGCTCCACCACGGCCACGCGGTAGAGCCTCTGCCAATTGCCGTCTTCCGAACTTACGGTATAGAGGATGGTGTCGTTGGTGAAATCGTGGATGCTTCCGTTGGCGGGCTGGATGGTGGCTCCAGGGGTGAGTTTGAACTGGGGGGCCAGCCGGCTGCGATCGGTACGGGGCTTCACCTTGAACACGATGAGGTCACGATTCACTAAGGCACTATCCTCCAGAATAGTGTCGTTGAGGCTCCATACGCTGGCCGAAGGCTGGTCAAAGTGAATCCATGCCTTCTCGATGTCGCATTCGGCATTGGCCGGCTCATCCTTGAAGCAGGATGCAAGCAGGGATGTTGTGGCTGCTACAATCAGCCATCGTCTTATCTTTGTCTCCATCTTTGTTCCGGTTGTGTCAAGATATCCGGGAGGTACCGGCAACGTGTGCCCCTCCTTTTTGATGGTACAAAGATAAGGTGAAAACTTGTACGATGTGTCAAGTTTTCACCTATTTTCTGTTATTTAACATATTTTGAGTTGGCTGTTTCCTTCCCCTCTTATCGTTTCATGACCGGTTCGCAGGTCAGATTGACTCCCAGTTTCTTGAATATCTTGTGGTCCACGTCACTCAGCATCACCGTGCAATGCACCTGGCATCCGCGCAGTTTGGGCAGTTGCTGGAGTGCGTGCAGACAGTTCTCGTCATTCTCTGAGAGCACGCTGAGTGCCACCAGCACCTCATCGGTATGCAGACGGGGATTGTGGCCTCCGAGATAGTGGATCTTCGTGTGCTGGATTGGCTCAATCATCGATTGCGGAATGAGTTTGGTCTCATGGTCGATGCCCGCCAGATGTTTGGTCACATTCAGCAGCAGTGCGGCGCTGCAGCCCAGCAGCAGGCTGGAGTGGGCGGTGATGATGGTACCGTCTTCGAGTTCGATGGCGGCCGATGTGTGTCCGGTTTCCTTCAGACATTGTCTGGCGGCAAGCGTGGTGCGCCGGTAGTCGGTCGATATCTTGGCCTGGTTGAAGAGCAGTTGTATCTTGGCTATCTCTGCCTCATTGCAGGCGCCGGCAGCCATCTTGTTGGTAGCATCATAGTAGCGGCGGATAATCTCGTTTTTCGATGCCTCGCAGCAGGCCTCATCGTCGCTGATGCAGAAGCCCACCATATTCACGCCCATGTCGGTGGGCGACTTGTAGGGGTTGGCACCGTAGATGCCCTCAAAGAGTGCGTTGAGCACGGGGTAGATCTCGATGTCGCGGTTGTAGTTGATGGCAATCTTGTTGTA
>JAEDMP010000036.1 GCA_016302965.1 Bacteroidaceae bacterium | reverse complement strand
GGGATGAAAAATGTTATTTCCCGTTTCGCTCGCGGGGGCCAGCGTGGTGAACTGAGTAGTTACCATGAAAGTTACAGCGACCACTCATCCTGCCACTGCACCACAGGCACCCCATTCTCAAACGTGATGGGAAGCCAGATGTAGCGGGCATCGGAGGGATGCTTGGGCCGCCAGATGTCGGCCATGAAGATATGGCGATTGCCCACGGTGAGGACGTAGGTGCTCTGACCACCGAAGGTGAGTTGGGCCTTGGGGCCACGGCAGGGATTGGGATGCTGCTTCCAGGGCCCCCAGATGCTGGGAGCCGAGAACATACGGGCCTCGTTGGGATTCCATCCTGTGCAGCCGCTGGTAATCATCCAGTAGGTGTTGCCCTCACGGAAGAGGGCGGGAGCCTCGTTCTGTCCACCGGGAGCCACACGGATATAGCGTCCCGTATGGGCCGTATAGTCATCGGTGAGCTCGGCGATATGAAGGGTGAGGTTGTCTTCGGAGGAGAAGATGTGATAGGCACGCTTGTCGGTGTCAACATAGACGGTCTGGTCACGAGCCATCTGTCCGGGCACCACAACGGGATTGGTGTGGGTCTTGCCCGTCATGTCTCGCTTGAGGAAGAGTCCCTGCTTGATGGCCTCTCGCCAGGTGGGCGTCCACCAGTCCTTGAAGTTCTCGGCACGCAGGGTGTCCATGCGCTGGATATCCTCCTGGGTGAAGTCGAGCGGATAGATGTTGGCATTGGCCCGGTCGGAACGCAGAAAGCGGAAGGGACCCTCTGGCTTGTCACTCACCGCCACACCATAGCGGGCAGCACTGTAGCCATGCCCCTTGAGTTCGAGGTGGAACCACATCACAAACTGTTTGGTCTTCTCACAATAGATGACCTTGGGACGCTCGAGCACGCAGCCCCGCTCCAGGTCGTGGCCCTTCTCATCTACTACGGGAAGCGCCACACCGCAGTAGGTCCAGTCGGCGAGGTTCTTCGACTTGTAACAAGTCACCCCTACCAGAGCCGAGCTGGTGGAGTCGGACTTGTGCTCACCATACCAATAATAGGTGCCTTTGTAGGCCATCACTCCGCCACCATGGGCATTGATGTGGATGCCGCGATTGTCGGGCCACAACTGTCCGGGCTTGATGGTACCCTTGGCAGCCACGGCAAGGGGCAACCAAAGCAGGGCCATCATCCAAAGAATTGTTTTTTTCATGTAATAAGAAGTTAGATAGTTATGTAATTAATGTTGTCATCTACCAGAGTCGACTATGTTATCTGAGGTGCAAAACTACGAAGAATCTGCCATATATCCAAACAATTAACAAATTATAAGTAGCTCATCCACTATTTATTTACAAAAAAAGCTTACCTTTGCAACAATCAAGTAACACCGGGAGGAACCCGTCAAGGCGGTTTCTCCCCTTAACCCCATTTACAATCATATGAAAAAAAGCATTTCAATCATGATGATTTCCGCTCTTTTCGCTGCATGCTCTCCGGGCAACAAGACGCAGCAGACAGATGATTTTGAATACTGCAATGAGCGTTTTGCAGATATTCAGATGTTGCGCTATCAGGTAGACGGCTTCGACCAGCTCAGTCTGAAGCAGAAAACCTTTATCTATCACCTGCAGGAAGCTGCCCTCTGGGGCCGTGACATCCTCTTCGACCAGAATGGCAAGTATAACCTGGCAATCCGCGACCTGCTGGAAAACCTCTACACCAACTACCAGGGTGACCGCAAGAGCAAGGACTATCTGGCTCTTGAGGAATATCTGAAGCGGGTATGGTTCTCCAACGGCATCCATCACCACTATGGCAGCGAGAAGTTCCAGCCGGGCTTCAGCCGCGAATGGTTTGTGGAACAGACCCAATGCTCCGACGAGATTGCCGAGGTCATCTTCAACCCAGCCGTGATGGCCAAGCGCGTCAACCTGGCCGAGGGACAGGACCTGCTGCTCACCAGTGCCTGCAACTACTACCAGGGCGTGACCCAGGCCGAGGCAGAGGCCTTCTATGAGCGCGAAAAGGCCAAGGGCGACCAGCAGCATCCCGTGATGCACGGCATGAACTCGACACTCGTGAAAGGTACCGACGGCAAGATTTACGAAGAGCGCTGGACCACTACGGGCAAATACGGCCCCTATCTGAGCAAGGTGGTAGAACATCTGAAGCAGGCCCGTGAGTTTGCCGAAGATGACAAACAGAAGGCCGTCATCGACAAACTGGTGGCCTTCTATGAGACAGGTGACCTGAAGACCTTCGATGACTACAGCATCGCCTGGGTGGAGAACACCGAACCGCTGGTTGACTTTGTCAACGGATTCATCGAGTCGTACGGTGACCCGCTCGGCATCAAGAGTTCCTGGGAGAGCATCGTCAACTTCAAGGATCTGGATGCCACCCGCCGCACGGAGACACTGAGCAAGAATGCCCAGTGGTTTGAAGACCACTCTCCCGTGGCTCCCCAATTCAAAAAGGAGAAGGTGAAGGGTATCTCGGCCAAGGTCATCCGCGCTGCCATCCTCGGAGGCGACCTCTATCCCTCGACCGCCATCGGCATCAACCTGCCCAACAGCAACTGGGTGCGTGCCGAACACGGCAGCAAATCGGTAACCATCGCCAACCTCACCCACGCCTACGCCCAGGCCGCCAAGGGAAGCGGCATGCTCCAGGAGTTCTCTACCTCTAAGGAATATATGGAGATAGTGGAGAAATACGGCGACATGACCGATGACCTGCATACCGACCTCCACGAGTGTCTCGGCCACGGCAGCGGCAAACTGATGCCCGGCGTAGACCCCGACAGCCTCAAGGCTTACGGCAGCACCATCGAGGAGGCACGCGCCGACCTGTTTGCCCTCTACTATCTCGCCGACGAGAAACTGGTGGAACTGGGACTGCTGCCCGACAAGGAAGCCTATAAGGCCAGCTATATCCAGCAGGTGCAAAACGGACTGATGACCCAACTGGTGCGCATCAAGCTGGGCGACCAGATTGAGGAGTCGCACATGCGCAACAGAGCCCTTATCGCCCGCTGGGCCTATGAGAACGGCAAAGGCAAGGCCGAAGGCGGCAAGGACGTGATCGAGATGGTGAAGCGCGACGGCAAGACCTACGTGGTCATCAATGATTTCAAGATGCTGCGCCAACTCTTCGGCGAACTGCTGGCTGAGATACAGCGTGTGAAGTCGACCGGTGACTTTGAAGGTGCCCGCCAACTGGTGGAGACCTACGGCGTGAAGATAGACCCCACCCTGCACAAGGAGATGCTCGACCGCTATGCCAAACTGAACGTGGCTCCCTATAAGGGATTCATCAACCCCGTCTACAAGGCCGTGAGAGACGAGCAGGGCAACATCACCGACGTAACCATCAGTTACGAGGAGGGTTATGCCGAGCAGATGATGCGCTACTCAAGAGACTACAGCATCAAAAAGTAAAAAAACGGCTGCAAAAGGTTGGTCAATTCAAAAAAAATGACTACCTTTGCAGCCGAATTCGGAAAATCCGATGCATTCGACGTCGTAAGGGGTTGTGATTAAGGCTCCAAACGAAGGAAGGATGTAATTTTTAACCCTTTATTAATCATACAAAAAAATGTATTTAGATCAAGCTAAAAAGCAAGAAATCTTTGGCAAGTATGGTAAGGCCAACACTGACACCGGTTCAGCAGAAAGCCAGATTGCCCTGTTCTCTTATCGTATCTCTCACCTGACTGAGCACCTGAAGAAGAACCACAAGGATTTCAGAACCGCCCGCGCCCTGACCCAGCTGGTAGGTAAGCGCCGCGCCCTGCTCGACTATCTCTACGACCGCGACATCAACCGCTACCGTGCCATCATCAAGGCCCTCGGTCTGCGTAAGTAAGATAAACAGCAAACGAAACAAAAAAGAAAGAGGAGCACTCCCCCACTGGGAAGCGCTCCTCTTTCTTTTTGCTATTTATCTTTATTTTCTGACCACCACATTCACATTTGACTTGGTGATGTTCTTCGAGTTGTTGAACTCCATGCCCTCCTGTGCTATGATCTGGATGTCCTGCAGGTTGATACCGTCGATAGGCATCTCGGGAAGTCCATTGAAGCTCATGGCTCTGCCGGCACCGTTGCACACCACGTTGCGGATGTCGATATGACGGAAAATGGGGGTAGTCTCGTCAACAGGCTTCAGGTCCTGGTTATTAGGTTTGTCGCCGTCGGCCTTGGCCTCAGCCACCGACTTGCCACCATAATACATGTTGAAGATGATGGCATCATTCTTGATATCGTTCATGGAGATGCCGTCGATGAAGATATTCTCCACGATGCCGCCACGGCCGCGGGTACTCTTGAAGCGCAGACCCACATCGGTGCCGAGGAACTGGCAGTTGGTGACCAGAATATTCTTCACACCGCCACTCATCTCTGAGCCAACCACGAAGCCGCCATGACCGGCAAAGACGGTGCAGCCATCCACCACCACATTCTCGCAGGGGCGGCCACGCTTGCGACCGTCGGCATCCTTGCCGCTCTTGATGCAGATACCATCGTCACCGGCATCAAAACGGGAGTTGACTATCAGCGCATTCTTGCACGACTCGAGGTCGAGCGCATCCCCGTTCTGGGCATAGGAAGGATTGCGCACGAGTACATCGTCGATGATGATATTCTCACACATGAGCGGATGGAGGTTCCAGGCGGGAGAGTTCTGGAAGATGATTCCCTGCAGCAACACGTTCTTGCAGTTGACCAAGCTCACCATCACAGGACGAAGGAAACGCTTCACACTGTTCCAGTCATCCTCCGTTCGCATATTGCGGGGCACATTCATGTCGGCCGCATTGTCGCCCTTGGCATATCCCTCAGAGGGATACCACAATTTGGGGCTCTTGAACACACCTCCCTTGACGGAGGTAAAGGTCTTCCACTGGTTCTCGGTCACTTTCTCACGCTTCAAGGGCCGCCAGTACTGGCCGTTGCCATCGATGACACCCTCGCCCGTGACGGCGATGTTCTCGGCACCATTGGCACTCAAGGGCGACTGGCACCGGCGGGTATCGAGTCCCTCGAACGAGGTCTTGATGAGAGGATAGAGGGTCTCGTCGGCAGCAAAGAGAATGACGCCACCTTTCTCGATATGCAGATTGATGTTACTCTTGAGCACAATCGGACCGGTGAGCCACACGCCACGGGGCACCACCAGCCGGCCACCACCTTTGGCCGAAAGTGCCTCAATGGCCTGGGCAAAGGCATCCGTGCAAAGGGTCTGGCCATTGCCTATGGCACCGAAGTCGGTGAGCAGCACCTGACGGCTGGGAATCTTCGGAGCCTTCACCTCTGACATCGCAAAGGGCAGACGCTCCGTAAACTTCTTGTAAGGATTGGCAGCATGGGCTCCAAAACTGAGGAGCAAAGCCAACAAAGAAAGGATTAATCTTTTTTTCATTTGTTTTAGGTTTAGATAATCATTATTAAGTGAATATTCAAAAAACGGTCTACAAGGGAGGGGGCTTCCATCCGGCTCAAGCTAACAATTGCGCCAGCTCCTCTGCTGTCAGTCCCATCAGTTCCGTGAGCGGTTTCACCACAAAGTCCCGCTCCAGAAGACGGGGATGGGGCACCACCAAACGGGGGTCACTAATCCGTTCATGGCCATAGAGCAGGATGTCGATGTCGATAGTCCGGTCGTGATAGGCCCCGTCAACCGACTTGTTCGTACGTCCCAACTCCCGCTCTATCTCCTGCGTCAACAGCAGGAGATCCAGCGGAGCGAGTGTTGTTTCGATGGCCACGGCTGCATTCAGGAAACGGTTGGCCGACTCAAATCCCCAAGGTTCCGTCTCTATCAGCGAGGAACAACCCACCACCCTACCAGCACGCTCGTCAAGCAGCTCTACGGCACGGCGGATATGCTGTCGGCGGTCGCCGAGATTGGAACCTAAAGATAGATAGACTTTGACCATCAGTCGTCGACAATGAGCAGAGCATCACCATAGCAACCAAAGCGGTAGCCATTCCTCACTGCCAGGTTGTACGCCTCCATCACCACATCGTAGCCACCAAAGGCTGCAGTAGTCATGAGCATGACAGACTCAGGATGATAGAAATTGCTGATCATACAGTTGGCCATGCTGAAATCATAGGGAGGGAAGATGAACTTGTTGGTCCATCCCTCATACTCCTTGAGCATACCATCCGTACCAACAGCCGTCTCTGTAGCACGCACGGTGCTCACGCCGACAGCACAGACACGATGACCGCCCTGCTTGGCGCGGTTTACAGTCTTGCAGGTATCTGCCCCCACATGCATCTGCTCTGAGTTCATCTTATGCTTGGTGAGGTCTTCCACCTCGATGGGGTCAAAGTTGCCCAATCCGCAGTGGACAGTCAGGAAGGCGCTCTCGATACCCCTGATTTCCATGATTTTCATCAACTCACGACTGAAGTGCAGCCCCGTGGACGGAGCGGTTACAGCACCTTCGTTCTTGGCATAGATGGTCTGGAAATTTTCCATGTCATCGGCATCGGCAGGACGATGGTCCACGATATAACGGGGAAGCGGTGCCTCACCCAAAGCAAAGAGCTGGCTCTTGAACACATCGTGAGGACAGTCATAGAGGAAGCGCAAGGTGCGGCCACGGCTGGTGGTATTGTCAATCACCTCTGCCACCATCGGTCCGTCGTTCTCAAAGAAGAGCTTGTTGCCGATACGGATTTTGCGGGCGGGCTCCACCAACACATCCCAAAGGCGCAACTCCTCATTGAGCTCACGCAGAAGGAACACCTCAATCTTGGCGTCGGTTTTTTCCTTGGTACCATAAAGACGGGCGGGGAACACGCGCGTATCGTTGAAGATGAAGACGTCACCCTCATCAAAATAGTTGACGACATCACGGAAGGTCATATACTGGGGGTTGCCCTGAGCATCAGTCAAGCCATTTCCTTCAGCATCCTTCTTGTACATGTCGATGGTCTGGCTCTTACGGTGAACCACCATCAGCCGGCAGTTGTCGCGGCTATAAACCTTTTCCACTGTTCCGTCGGGATTGTTGAACGCACGGAATACGGGTTCCATGGCAACCTGCGACTCTGGCAATTTGAATTTGAATTGAGATAACTTCATGGTAGAATATTCTATTTTTTAGCGTGTGAAATAGATTCAATCGTCTGTTGGTCGAGCCATTGCGGAAAATCATCAAGCGTCACGCAGTCTGCGATACGGATGTCTCCCAAACGGGTCCGACAAAGAGAAGTGAGAAAGGCACCACTGCCCAAGGCATAGCCGATATCACGGGCGAGGGCGCGGATATAGGTTCCTTTGCCACATACCACCCGGATAGCCATCTGCTTCTGTTTCTCATCAAACCAGAGCATTTCTATTTCATCCACCTGCAGGGTCTTTGCCTTCAGTTCCACATCAGCCCCTTTCCGAATCAGCTTATAGGCCCGGTCGCCGTTCACCTTGCAGGCTGAATAGGCGGGTGGCACCTGCTGGATTTCCCCCTCAAACTGCTTCAAGGTATCGAGTATCAGTTGGCGGGTGATGTGCGAAGTGGGATAGGTGGCATCCACCGTATGCTCACGGTCGAAGCTGGGTGTGGTGGCACCGAGTTGCATCGTGGCGGTATACTCCTTGGTATGGTATTGCAAGGTCTCAATCTGCTTGGTTTTCTTACCGGTGCAGAGGATGAGTACCCCCGTGGCCAAGGGGTCAAGGGTACCGGCATGTCCGGTCTTCACCCGTTTCACGCCCACCTTCTTGGAGATGAGATAGCGCACACGGGCCAATGCCCCGAAACTCGACATGCGGTAGGGCTTGTTCAGATAGATGAATTCTCCTTCGATAAAGTTCATAAGTGTCAGCGGTTGTTGGTTGGCTTATCCAATCAGCGAGCAGGCAATCGTCACAGCGCCCACGATGGCACAATAGATACCGAAATAGACCAGTTTGCCCTTCTTCACGATATTGATCATCCACTTGCACGCAAGACAGCCGGAAATGAAGGCGGCAATGAATCCCACACTCAGCGGCAGGATGTCGATCCCACCAAAGGCTTCCTCACCCTTCAGTCCCTTCACTACATCGAGCAAAGCCTCACCCAGAATGGGAGGAATGACCATCAGAAAAGAGAACTGGGCCAGACTCTCCTTCTTGTTACCCAGGAGCAGACCAGTGGCAATGGTGCTGCCCGAACGGGAGAGACCGGGCATCACGGCACAGGCTTGGGCCAGACCGATGATGAAGGCATCACGCATGCTGATATGTTCCTTCTGACGGGGTTTGGCATAGTAAGAGAAGGTGAGCAGGGCGGCGGTCAGCAAGAGCATGATACCCACGATGAGCAGGCCGGAACCGAACACCTCTTCCACATAGTCCTTGAAGAATATGCCCACCACTCCGACAGGAATCATCGAAACGATGATGTTGAGCATATACTTGGTCTCCGCATTCATCCTGCACTTGAAGATGCCTCGGAAAATCCATTCAATCTCACTCCAAAGGATGACAAAGGTGCTAAGCACAGTTGCCACATGCACCGCCACAGTGAAAGCGAGGTTCTCTTCGCCTTCAATGCCGAAGAGGTAAGAACCGATGGCCAGATGGCCACTGCTGCTGACAGGCAGATACTCAGTCAATCCCTGCAGGAGTCCGAGTACGAGAGCTTCAATCCAATCCATAGTAATCGTTTAGTTTTTGGGTTTACGGATAACGGCATAAATCATAGAGACAAATCCTGCAAGGCATACCACAGGGGCCACTTTGATGCGGCGGGCACTGAAGATGTCGGGATTGTAGGCGGCTTCGGTACTGCCGTCGCCACTCATGAGAATAAAGCCAATGATGACCACCGCCATGCCTACAGCAAGGAGGATGTAATTTACACGGTCGAATGCAAAATTTCTTTTATCCATGATTATATATAAATAGGTGTAAAATCGGTTTAAATCTTATAGAGTTGTCCCGCCTTCATCCGCAGGAACCTGTTGACAGAAAAATAGGAGCAGATTGTGGTGATGACCACTCCAAAGAGCAGGACGACCACTGCCGTGAATGCCAAATCCTGCCAAGTGAGGATGAGCAGCACTGAGGGCTCATAACGATAAAGCCCATACACGATGCCGGCCAACGACAAGCAGGCCAGCAGCCCCGCCAGTACGCCCACCCAGAAGGCATTGCGCAGGAAGGGACGGCGGATGAATCCCCACGAGGCCCCCACCAACTTCATCGTATGGATGAGGAAGCGGCGCGAATAGACGTCAAGCTTCACCATACTGCTGATGAGGGAGAAGGAGACACAGGTGAGCAACACCGCCAATACCAGCAACACGAGATTGATTTTCTGCAGGTTATGATGCACCTTATCGGTCAAGTCTTCCTGATAAGCCACATCGGTCACCTCTGGGTGTTTCTTCATCTCCACTACAATCCACTTGAGCGAATCACGGTTGACATAGTCTGCCTTCAGCCTTACCTCCAAGGTGGCCGTAAAGGGATTGAAACCCAGAAATTCCGAAGGGTCGGAACCCATTGCCAAGGTCTGCTCACGCTTGGCCTGCTCCTTGCTGATATAGTCAATCTCGAAAGAATAGGGCCTGTGGTAAAGGTCACGACAAAGACGGTGAGCCTGATTGACACTCACATCATCATTGAGCATGACGGTCACCGTCAGATGCTCCTTAACGTAGGCAGAGAGGTTTCGCGCTGTGAGCACCGAGAACACTACAAAGCCCAACAGAACCAGCACCAAAGTGGTACTGATACACAATGTTACAACCTGCAAACCCTTCTGGCTGCGGGTGCTTTTTCGTTTCTTTCCCATTGCTTTTGGATATAATCCACCTAATTTCTTGCAAAGGAACAAAAAAAAATGCGAACCTGCAACGAATTTAACAAGTATTAACTGCGATTATCTCCTTTTTTTGTTACCTTTGAAGTCTAATTCTGAAATGTCATGAGTACTGTCATTTATCCATCCCCCATTTTCGGTCCTGTGCACAGCAGACGACTCGGAATATCGCTCGGCATCAACCTGCAGCCTGCCGACGGTAAGGTGTGTTCTTTCGACTGCATCTACTGCGAATGCGGATTCAACAGCGATCACAGACCGGCACTCCCCCGCCCTACCCGCCAAGAGGTGGCGGATGCTTTGGAACAGAAACTGCAAAGCATGGTTGCCGAGGGAGACTTGCCCGATGTGCTAACCTTTGCCGGCAACGGCGAACCCACCGGCCATCCCGACTTTGCCGCCATCATCGACGACACCATCCGGCTTCGCAACCAATACTGCCCTCTGGCAAAGGTCAGCGTACTGAGCAACTCCACCTTCATCCATCGCGACGCTGTTCGTGAAGCATTGCTCCGCGTGGACAACAACATTCTGAAACTTGACACCATCCATCCCGACTATATCCAACGGGTAGACCGACCTGCCGCCAACTATGACGTGGCACGCATCATCAGCGACATGAAGCGTTTTAAGGGGCACCTCATCATCCAGACCATGTTCATGAAGGGAACCTTCAACGGTGAGAGTGTCGACAACACCACCGAAGCCTACGTTGGCCCTTGGCTCGAAGCGGTGAAAGCCATCGGTCCGAAGGAGGTAATGATTTATACCATCGACCGCGATACACCCGCCCACCAACTGGCCAAAGCCACTCCCGACGAACTGAACGCCATACGCGACCGGGTGATTGCCACCGGCATCCCCTGCATGGCCTCCTACTGACCCCGGCAAAAGGAGCAACATCCCACGCATTCAAAAAAAACAATCACAGAAGAACAATTATATCAACATCAATAAGAAATGGAGAAACTGATCATCAACAATTATGAGGAGTTTGCCGCCATGCTGGGCAAACGACTCGGCGAAAGCGACTATGTAGAACTCAACCAGGAGCGCATCAACCTCTTTGCCGATGCCACACTCGACCACCAATGGATTCACGTGAATCCCGAGAAGGCCGCCGTTGAAAGCCCCTTCAAGACCACCATTGCCCACGGTTATCTGACCCTCTCGATGTTGCCCTATCTGTGGGAACAGATTATCGAGGTGCATAATCTGAAGATGATGGTGAACTATGGCATGGACAAGATGAAATTCGGGCAGGCCGTGAAGTCGGGCGAGTCAATCCGCCTCGTGGCCGACCTCCACTCCATCGCCAATCTGCGCGGAACGGTGAAGGTGGAAATCAAGTTTGCCATCGAAATCAAAGACCAGAAGAAGAAGGCCCTGGAGGGACTGGCCACCTTCCTCTACTATTTCAACAACTGATAGCGCTCTTGCGCTATCCGCCATCCGTCCCAACCCAAAGAAAGCGGCTCCATCAGGTGATGGAGCCGCTTTCTTATACGGTGTAGCATGCGCTTACAAAACCAAACAGTAGGGCATTGCCCTATTACATCTCGCCATTAAATCTTGCTGATAATACCCAGTTTGGAAGCCCGGATGAAATTGACGATAGTCTGAATCTGCGGACCATCAGGCACCTGGTCTACCACCTGGTTGACAGCATCAAACAAACTGGTCTGTCCATGGAACACCAGTCGGTAGGCATTGGCGATATGGGCGATGATCTTCTCATCAACACCATAATTGCGGAGGATAGTGCTGTTCACACCGCCATAACGCACGGGGTTATCGGTAGCGACGATAAAGGGAGGCACATCCTTGCTGAAACGGGTACCGCTCTGTATCATGGCTGCATCACCCACCCGGGAACCGGGGTTGGCAATCACACCGGATGAGAAAATCACACGGTCGCCGATAATGCAGTCTCCCGCAATCTTCGTACCATATCCGAACACGTTCATGACTCCAATCTTGGTGTCATGCGACACATGCACACCCTCCATGAGGAAGTTGCGGTTGCCGATCACGGTCTGTCCGTCACTATGGGTAGCACGGTTGATGACCACGTTCTCACGGATGATATTCTGGTCGCCGATGATCAGTTGCGAATCCTCTCCGGTGAAATTGAAGTCCTGTGGCAGGGCACCCAACACGGTATTCTGGAACACCTTGTTACCCTTACCCATCCGGGTTCCGTTCATCACGCTGACGTAGGGATAGATGACGCAGTCATCGCCAATCACTACATCGTCTTCGATATATGCAAAGGGATAGATGGTCACATTGTTACCAATCTTCGCTTTTGGGCTCACAAAAGCCCGCTCACTGATATTGCTCATAATTGTTACTATTGATCATTTTATCTCGAGTCCGTCACTCCCTACAAGCTAACTTCTCCCCTCTCTTTTGGAGAGGGGTCGGGGGGTGAGGCTTCATTTACTCCCTTCCTCCACCAAGTGCAGTATAGAGACTCACCACTGCCTGCATCTTGTTCAGGTCGTCGGCAGCCTTGGCCAGTTCGGCATTGAGCAGACTGGACTGTGCATTGATGACTTCCAGATAGGAAGCACCGCTGCTGGTATAGAGTTGTCGGGTGTCAGCCAGACTCTTCTTGTAGAGTTCCACCTGCTTGGCCTCACAGGCACTCTTCTCGGCGTAAGTGTTGTAGCTCACGAGGGCATTGCTCACCTCGTTGCCAGCCTTGAAGATGGCGTTCTGCCAGTTGTTGTAAGCCTGCTCCTGGGTGGCTTTGGCCACCTTCAAGCCAGCAATCAGACGGCCGTTCTGGAAGATAGGCTGGGTCAGACTACCCACAGCCGACAACAGCCACTTGCCGGGATTGACGATACCCATACCGCTGTTATTGGTAAAGGTGCCCGCACCTGTGATGGTGATACCGGGATAGAAACGGCTGCGCGCCGTCTGGGTGTCATGGAAGCAGGAGGCGAGTTTCATCTCGGCATAGTGTACGTCGGGACGGTTGTTCAGCAGTTGCAGAGCCACACCCGTACTGAACTCCGTGGGCAGCGACTGCTGGTCGAACTTGCCTCTCACGATGGTCTGTCCAGGCTGTCCGAGCAGCAGGCAGAGCGAGTTTTCCACCTCACGTATCTGACGTTTCACTTCGGCTGCCTGAGCCATCACCTGGTAGTAACCAGCCTCAGCACTCTGTACGCTGACGGAGCGGGCACGACCGAGTTCCATCTGCAGTTTCATCATGTCCCAGGTCTCCTTGGTGAGTCCCGCCATCTCATCCACAATCTCCTGCTGACGGTCGAGCATCAGCAGGGTATAGTAGAGGTTGGCGATATTGGCGATGACATTGGTCTTCACCATCACCTGGTAGTCCTTCATGGCCAGCAACTGCTTCTGGGCACTACGCTTGACGGAAAGAAGGTTGCCGAAGAGGTCGATGCTCCAACTGGCTGAGATAGGCATCTGATAAACCTTCGAGGGCGTACCGCCATCCCATGAGGAGAGCGTTCCCGATGGTGAGAAGGCGATGGAGGGAAGGAAAGCCAGCTTGGCCACTTTCAACTGTGCCTTCATCATGTCCACATTCAGGGCCGCATTGAGCAGGTCGATATTGTTCTCCAGTCCGGTCTCAATCAGGGTCTGCAGCTGCGGGTCGGTAAACACGCTGCGCCAAGGCAGGTTGCCAAAGCTCGCGGTGTCGGCCACGGCCAGGGTGTCCACGTCAGAGACAGCATCACGCACGATGCCATCCACCTTCACGTCCTGGCGCTCATATTTGTTGTAGAGTCCGCAGCTGCTCATCAAGGCAGCTGCAGACAGGAGGGTGATTATTGATTTCTTGTTCATAAGAGTCACTTCTAAATGTTCTGGTCTTTCTTGCCGTAAGGATGGGTATACTGCAACAGCTCGGTGTCGATATGTGCATTGTCATCGGCAAACTCGATAGGCTTGATCTTCTCCTGCAGCCACTGGAACACGGCAAACAGGGCAGGCACCACAAACACCTGCAGCAGCGTTCCGATGAGCATACCGCCCACAGCAGCGGCTCCCAGTGTCTGGTTACCGTTCTTGCCCACACCCGATGCAAACATCAGAGGCAGCAGACCGATAATCATGGCGAGCGAGGTCATGAGGATAGGACGCAGACGGGCAGCGGCACCGAGGATGGCCGAATACTTGATGGCCATACCTGTCATGCGGCGCTCCAGGGCGAACTGCACAATCAGAATGGCGTTCTTGGCCAACAGACCGATGAGCATGATCAAGGCAATCTGCATGTAGATGTCATTGCTATGGCCGAAGAGGTTGGTGAAGAGGAAGGCACCAGCCAAACCGAAGGGGATAGAGAGCATCACAGCCAAGGGCAGAATGTAACTCTCATACTGTGCGGATAGAATCAGATAGACGAAGACGAAACAGAGGGCAAAGATGATGCCGGTAGAGTTGCTCGACTCACGCTCCGAACGGGTCAGACCCGAGTAGTCGATACCATAGCCCTGGGGCAACACCTGTGCAGCCACCTCTTCGATGGCCTGGATAGCCTCACCCGAGGAATAGCCCGTAGCGGCCGAGGCATTCACATTGATGGCGGTAAAGAGGTTGAAACGGTTCACGTTGGAGGGGCCATAGACACGGCGCAGCGAACAGAACTCACTCACGGGAGCCATGCCACCATTGGTGCGCACATAAATCTTGCTGAGTCCATCAGGACGCATACGGCTCTCGATGTCACCCTTGATCATCACACGATAGAGTTTACCATAGGCATTCATGTTAGAGGCATACAGACCACCATAGTAACCCTGCAGCGTGGAGAGCACGGTGGCGGGGGTGATGCCTACCTGCTTACATTTGGCCACATCCACATCCACCATATACTGGGGATAGTTGGGGTTATACGAGGTCATGGCCTGTCCAATCTCCGGACGCTTGTTCAGTTCAGCCAGGTATTTCTTGGTAATCTCGAAGAACTTGTTCAGGTCACCACCGGTCTTGTCCTGCATGGTGAAGGTCACACCATTGGTCATACCGAAGCCGTTGATCATAGGCGGAGCAAAAGCCAGAATCTGGGCATCCTTGATTTCGGCAGTCTGTTTGTAAATCATTCCCAACACCGAAGTGTTCGACATCGGATTGACGAAGAAACGCATGAAGCCGTCACCCTGCCAGAGTCCGGAGAGATTGTAGAAGAAGCCGGAAGGACGCTCCTCGAAGGGCTTCAGTTTAATGATGAAGGTGGCCTGGTCGGAACCCTGGCCGGCAATGAAGTTATAGCCGAGCAGACGCTCGCGGGTCTTGATGGCAGGGTTGCTGGCCAGCATCTTGTCAATCTGATCTACCACCTCCTGTGTGCGGGCCTGTCCTGTGCCAGGTGCCATGGACACCGTACAGAAGAGAACGCCGTTATCCTCATCGGGCACCAGTCCCGTCTTGGTGAAGGTCATCGAGAGCACCAGTGCCACGACACCTACAGCGACGGTCACACCAGCCGCAATCCGATGTTTGATCACGTTCTCTACACCTTTCTTATATTTATTCTGTATCTTCTCATACTGCACATTGAAGGCGGCATGGAAGCGGTCGATGGCCGACATCTTGCCATGCTCGGCATCCTCGGAATGGGGTTTCAGCAGGATGGCACAGAGGGCCGGCGAGAGGGTCAAGGCGTTGACAGCCGAAATCAGGATAGATACGGCCATGGTGATACCGAACACACGGTAGAAGGTACCACTGGTACCACCCATGAACGATACGGGCACGAACACAGCTGCCATCACGAGGGTGATGGAGATGATAGCTCCGGTAATCTCGTTCATGGCATCGATACTGGCAGTGAGGGCACTCTTGTAACCCTGGTCAAGCTTGGCATGCACCGCCTCGACCACCACGATGGCATCGTCCACCACGATGGCAATGGCCAAGAGCAAGGCAGAGAGCACCAGCAGGTTGATGGAGAAGCCGAAAATCCAAAGGAAGAGGAAGGTACCGAGCAGGGCCACAGGTACGGCAATCATAGGAATCAGCGTAGAGCGGAAGTCCTGCAGGAACACATACACCACGAGGAACACGAGCAGCAGGGTGATGACCAGCGTGAAAATCACCTCCTCGATAGACGCGAAGAGGAACTCGGTCACGTCCATGTTGATCTTGTACTCCAAACCCGGCGGGAACGATTTGGCCTGTTTCTCGAGCTCAGCCTTCACGTCGGCGGCAATCTGGGTGGCGTTGGAGCCGGCAATCTGCTGCACCATACCCATCACCGAAGGGTGGCCGTTGTTCTTCATCGACACACTATAGTCGAGACCTCCCAGTTCCACCTTGGCCACATCCTTGAGATAGAGGGTCTGACCGTTGGCATCGCTGCGGATGATGATGTTTCCATACTCCTCGGGAGTCTTCAGACGACCCTTGTAGCGCATCACGTACTCGAAGGCCATATCGCTCTGCTCACCGAACTTACCCGGTGCGGCCTCGATATTCTGTTCGGCCAGCGCAGCCGTCACGTCGGAGGGCATCATGTTGTACTGCTTCATTTTGTCGGGCTGCAGCCATACACGCATGGAGTAGGTCTTCATACCCGGCGACATCACTCCACCCACACCGTTGATACGCTTGATGGCAGGAATGACGTTGATATCGTTGTAGTTGGTCAGGAACTCATCGTCATATCGTCCGTCCTCCGAGGTGAGGGTAAACATGATGACGTTCGAAGTCTGCTGCTTGGTGACGGTCACACCCACCTTGGTCACTTCGGCGGGCAGGAGTGCCTGTGCCTGTGACACACGGTTCTGTACGTTCACGGCAGCCATATCAGCATCGGCTCCCTGCTTGAAATAGACGGTGATGGAGGCCGAACCATCGTTGGTGGCCTGTGAGGTCATATAGGTCATGTTCTCCACACCATTGATGCTCTCTTCGAGAGGGGTAATCACGGAATTGAGCACCGTCTGGGCGTCCGCACCGGTATAGGAGGTACGCACAGAGATGGTAGGAGGAGCCACATCGGGGTACTGCTCAATCGGGAGCGAGATGATGCCGATGATACCCAGCAGCACGAAGAAGATGGAGACCACCGTCGAGAGTACCGGGCGCTTTATAAAATTAGTGAATGTCATAATTATCGCTGAATAATCTGTTCGTATTACTTCTTCTTGCCACTCATCACATCGACGAAGGCGGAGGCACTGCTCTGGTTGGCACCCAGTTTGGCGGCATCGTCAATCTTCTTCAGATACTGCTGCTCGCTGATGGGCTTGATTTCCATACCGTCAGAGAGCGAGGTGATACCTTTCGACACATAGCGGTCGCCCACTTTCAGACCCTCGGTCACGATATAGAACTTGCCGTCATCCTGGGGATTGACCTTGATTTCCGTATACTTCACCTTGTTGTCCTTGCCTACGAGATAGACAAACTTCTTGTTCTGCACCTCAGAGGTAGCCTCCTGGGGAATAAGGATGGCATTGCCGTCGGCAGCAGGCACCACAATCTTTCCGGCACCGCCGCTGCGCAACTGGTGCTTGGGATTGTCGAAATGGGCAATCAATGACACCGAACCCGTATTGGCATCAATCACACCACTGGCTTTCACCACCTTGCCGGGCAACTCATACTCGGTTCCGTCGGCCAGCAACAGTCGCACGGGAGGATAGGCGGCAATCACACCATTCATCCCCCCCTCGGTCTTGTTCATTCTCAGCAGGTCCTTCTCATTCATGGAGAAGTAGACCTCCATCTTGTTGATATCCGACACCGTCGTGAGGGGCTCGGCGCTGGAGGCGCTCACGAGGGCACCCACCTTATAGGGCAGCGAACCCACCACACCGGCAGCCGGACTCTTCACATAGCAGAAGCTCAGCATATCCTGTGCCGAAGCCAGTGAAGCCTCAGCCTGGGCAAGCGCAGCCTGAGCGGTGGTATAATTGTTTTGGGCGGTCTCCAGCTCATACTGGCCGATGACCTTGTTCTCAAACAATTTCTTGGAGTTGTCATAGGTCAGCTTCGAGGTGGCCATCTGAGCCTTGGCCGTATTCACGGCAGCCTTGGCCTGACGCACCTGTGCCTGATAGGTCTCATTGTCAATGACAAAGAGCACCTGGCCGGCACTCACCTGCTGGCCTTCCTGCACACAAATTTTCGTGATGAATCCTGATACTTTCGGACGTATCTGCACATCCTGAATACCCTTGATAGTAGCGGGATAAGATGTCTGCAACTCCGTACTCTGTGTGGTAACTGTTCTCACAGCATACTCATTGTCAGCGAAATTGGGCTTTCCGCTCTGACCGCCGCCACACGATACCAGGACCATGCCCAGCGCGGCAATCATCAAATAGTTCTTCTTTCTCATACCTATTATTATATCTACTTATTTGTTATGATTCCTTTTATTCTTGAATTTACACGAGACGGCGAAAACTTTGGCTGTTCTTTTAGTTTTCGCCGTGCAAAGTTACGAAAAAATAGTAATAGTATACACCATCTCTGTCAAGATTTTGCGCGTTATTAACAATAATTCCGAATAATTCTCTTCTGGTAATAGAGAAACGGCTATTTTTTGTCGACTAATCCCATCTGTCGGGCTTTGTTCATCAGCAATTCCATCAATGGTTCTCGCTCATTTTCCACCTTGTTATCAAGCACAGCATCCTTGAGACATTGCTTGAGCTGTCCCACCTCCCGGCAGGGTGGCAGATGGAACATCTCCATAATCTCATTACCATCGATGCAGGGTTGCAACAGCCGTTTGTAGTCTTTCTCTTTGAGCAGCACCAGTTTTTCCCTCACCATCCGGTAGTTTTCGAGGAACTGCTTCTTCCTCACTTCGTTTTTACTGGTGATATCCGCCTCACAGAGCATCATCAGGTCGTCTATGTCATCACCGGCATCGTTCATGAGTCTTCTGACCGCACTATCGGTCACCTCATCATCGGCAATGATAATAGGGCGCATGTGCAGGTCCACCATCTTCTGCACATATTTCATCTTGGCATCGAGCGGCAGAGAGAGGCGACGGAAGAGCTGTGGCACCATGCGTGCCCCCACCAGATTGTGGTTGTGGAAGGTCCATCCGGCTGGCGGTGCCCAGCGCTTGCACTTGGTCTTGCCCACATCATGGAGCAGAGCCGCCCATCTCAGCCAGAGGTTGTCGCTCCATCGGCAGACATTGTCGAGCACCTCCAAAGTATGGTAGAAATTATTCTTATGGGCACGTCCGTCCCTCACCTCCACAATGTCGAGGGCTGCCAGTTCGGGCATGATGAGATTGAGCAAACCGCACCGCTGCAGGTCAACAAAGCCACGGCTGGGCGTTTGGGTCATGAGAATCTTGTTGAGTTCGTCCTTGATGCGCTCTCCGCTGATGATACGTATACGGTGGGCATTGCGCTCCAGGGCTTCAAAGGTCTCATCCTCAATCATGAAATGGAGTTGGGTGGCAAAACGGATGCAGCGCAACATTCGCAAGGGGTCGTCGCTGAAGGTGATGTCGGGATCCAACGGAGTACGGATGATACCATCTTCCAGATCGTAGATACCATCAAAGGGATCGACGAGTTCTCCAAAACGGTCTTGGTTCAGACAGATGGCCATGGCATTGATGGTAAAATCGCGGCGGTTCTGGTCATCTTCCAGCGTTCCATCCTCCACGATGGGTTTGCGTGAGTCATGGCTGTAGCTTTCCTTTCTTGCTCCCACAAATTCCACTTCCTCATTCCCCCACTTCACTTGTGCGGTACCGAAGTTGCGGAACACAGAGAGGTGGGCCTTCCTGCCCAACAGTTTGGCGAGTCCGTCGGCCACCTGGATGCCACTTCCCACGACGACCACATCGATGTCACTGGAAGGCCGTTCCAAGAAAATATCTCTCACATAACCTCCAACCACATAGCACTCTACACCGAGTTGGTCGGCCACTTGACTAATCTGATGGAATATCTGCTTGTCCAGAATTTCGGCAAGCTCTTGGTCTGAATATAGCTTCATCTTACCTCTTTCAATTTATCCTTTTCTATTCATGAATCGCAAAATTACTCATTTTTTACGACATGGCAAAACACTCGCCCATTATTTACACTTTTTTGGCTAAAGACATTGAAATAACAGGAAGAAGCAACGAAAGTGAAATCAAGAAAAGGACATACGCACTCATATTACTGATAAGATTAATAACCTATATCCCGAAAGATTAATAACCTATAGACAGGTTAATAACCTTATTGGCAATGAAGTTAACTGGAATAAGCATCATTGCAAGGAAAAAGCGGGAGCCAGATGCTGATGACAGCATGGAACTCCCGCTTTAAGTTACTCCGGCTATGTTCATGAAGACATATCCGCGAGGCGTTTAGAGCAGCGAATCAATCTTTTCCTTCAAAACCGACTTGGATACAGCCCCCACAAGTTTGTCAACCATAGCACCATTCTTGATGAAGATGATAGTGGGGATGTTACGTACCAGGAACTCGGCAGCGAGGTCATCGTTCTCCTCGACGTCACACTTGCCGATAACCACCTTGCCCTCATATTCTTTGGCAAGCTCCTCTACGATAGGAGCAATCATGCGGCAAGGGCCACACCAGGTTGCCCAGAAGTCAATAACCAGAGGCAGTTCGCCATTCTTCAATGTCTCAAAATTCTCGTTTGTGATTTTTACTTCCATTGTTTGATTGATGTTTGATATTTGACAATGATTCTTTATTAATTGATGTGGTAGTTCATCACGTCTTCATGGCTCTCGATGAAGGTGAGCAGGTCATGACGCACATCCACCGTTGCCTTCTTGCTTCTGAGCAGCACATGGTTTTTGCCACTACTGTCGCGCAGCTGGAAGAAGAGTTTGGTGCTTCCCGGATGCTCTGCCACGATTTCGCAGAGGTCCTCTACTATCTGCTGGTCCACCAGATCCGACTTGATGGTGATGGTGATGCGGTCGATGGCCTTTTCCTTGACCGACTGCAGGTATTCCACATTCTGCACCTTCAGGTCATAGAGCTTGCTGTCACGGAAACGTGGCTGGCATTTGGCAGTGACATACACCGAGTAGCCCTCGATGAACATCCCGCTCCATCGCCCCCAGTCCTCGCCGAAGAAGGCAAGTTCTCCGCTTCCGTCAAAGTCCTCAAGGGTGACGAATCCGCATGGTTTGCCCTGCTTGGTTGTCTTGGCCTTGATGCCGGTGACAATACCTCCCAGAATCACATCCTCACGGTCGCTCAACTGGCTGACATCACCCAGTTCCTGACAACGGGTGTTGCACAGGTTGTCAAGAATGATGCGGTATTCGTCCAGGGGATGAGCCGAGAGATAGATGCCCACATATTCGCGTTCACGGTTAAGCCGTTCTATGGTACTCCACGCCTGGGCCTTGATGATGGGCGGAGTGGCAATCTCTACTGCGTTTTCTCCACCGAAGAGCGAGTGCTGTATCTCGTTCTGCTGTGCCTGATAAGTCTGTCCATACCTCACGAGCACGTCGAGGAACACCTCACCCTTGTTGTTGAGAGCGAAATAATCTTCTCGCTTGAGATTGGTGAAGCTGTCGAAACCTCCGCTCAGTGCCAGACTCTCAAATACCTTGCGGTTGACGTTGGCATAGTTGACCCTTTGGGCAAAGTCGAATATGGACTCATAGGGTCCGTTCTTCTCCCGTTCAGCTATGATGGCTGCAGCAGCCGCAGTACCAATGCCCTTGACGGCAGCCAGTCCGAAGCGGATTTCTCCATGGTGGTTCACACCAAATTTCTCTACACTCTCGTTGACATCCGGTCCCAGCGTAGCGATACCCATCGTCCGGCATTCGTCCATGAGTTTGGTGATTTCCTTGATGTCATCCTTGCGCCGGCTCATGATGGCAGCCATGAACTCAGCGGGATAGTTGGCCTTGAGATAGGCCGTCTGGAAGGCCACCCATGAATAGCATGCCGCGTGACTCTTGTTGAAGGCGTATGAGGCAAACTTCTCCCAGTCGGCCCAGATTTTCTCCAGCACCTTCGGGTCGTGCCCGTTTTTCTTTCCGCCCTCGATAAACTTGGGTTTCATGGCATCTACAATAGCCTTTTTCTTCTTACCCATGGCCTTGCGCAACGCATCACTCTCGCCTCGGGTGAAGTCGGCCAACTGACGCGAGAGGAGCATCACCTGCTCTTGGTAAACGGTGATACCGTATGTATCCTTGAGATACTTCTCCATGCAAGGGATATCATACTTGATAGGCTCCACGCCCGTTTTTCGGGCGATGAACGAAGGGATATAGTCCATAGGACCGGGCCGGTAGAGGGCGTTCATGGCAATCAGATCCTCGAAGACCGTCGGTTTGAGTTCCCGCAGATACTTCTGCATACCCGCCGACTCAAACTGGAAGGTTCCGATGGTACGTCCCTGCTGGTAGAGTTCGTAGGTCTTGGGGTCGTCGATGGGTATATTGTCGAGGTCTATCTCGATACCCTTGGTACGTTTCACATTGGCCACGGCCTCCTTGAGCTCCGAGAGAGTCTTGAGTCCGAGGAAGTCCATCTTGATGAGTCCAGTAGACTCTATGACATGTCCGTCATACTGGGTACAGTTGGTCTTGACATCCTTGAAATCGGGGTCATCGGCGGTCGATACAGGCACCCAATCGCTGATGGGGTCACGGCAGA
>JAEDMP010000106.1 GCA_016302965.1 Bacteroidaceae bacterium | reverse complement strand
CCAACCAGATAAATCCGTATTTGTCTTGTGTGATGCTCTTCACGTTGCTTTGGGTCAGTCCGTTGTCAGAGTCGATGTGCATGGAAGAGTAGTTGTTGGCCCAACCATACAGACGGATGGTGAGGAGCAGCAGGAGGGTAGTGATTCTTGCGATATTCATGGGATGTAGTATTGCTTGATTGTTTTAAGTCCCACAAAGGTAAGGAATAATTGCTGAATCATTTGTGACAATTTGGCAAAAAAATGATACATTTGCGTTAAACAGGCCGATTTAGGGGCTTAATCATACCATGAAACCCGCAACGAGACCCTAATAACAGAAAAACCGCCCGCTCCATAATGGCCTCAGAAACTCTTCTGCAAGCCAGATTTATAGTGGATCAGAGGGTTCTGTACCCGTGCCCCTGTTGCTATTCCCATGACAAAACCAGTCATAATAGGAATTTCTCGATGTTGTCTGGTGTTATGACCTTGTATTCTGTATCGGGGTATGCGGATATGAATGATTCCGGACATTTAGTCGCCGACTTGCTGGGATTCCATTTCATCTCAAAAGCCCTGATTCTGCCATCCTCTTCCTCGATATAGTCAATTTCTTTTTGTTGCTTGGTTCGCCAAAAATACGACTGGGCGAATGAGTCTTGATATGCCAGCAGCTTCTTGCGTTCGGCAATGACGAAGTTCTCCCATAATGCTCCCGTGTCTTGCCTATTCTCCACCTGTGACAGATTGCCGATTACTGCATTCCTGATTCCCAAGTCCCAGAAAAATATCTTACGTGTCGTTTTCAGCTCGTTGCGAAGGTTACGTGAGAAACTTGGCATACGGAATATGATAAACGACTTCTCCAGGATGTCGATGTATTTCTCCACTGTCTTGGAGTCAAGGCCTACCAACCTGCCAATCTCACTATAAGCCACCTGACTTCCTATTTGCAGTGCAAGGGCCTTGATAAGCATCACAAGTTTTTCAGGTTTTCCAACTCCCTCCAACGACAAGATGTCTTTATACAGATAGCTGTCAGAGAGTTCTTTTAATATCATCCTTTCGTCACCGGGAGTGGAAACTACTTCCGGATAATAGCCATACACCATTCTATGAGGCAACATCCTTGTCTCGCTCAGGAAATCGGAGTTCTCGACCATTTCCCTGAATGTCAGAGGAAACATCTTGAACTCCCTCTTTCTTCCCGCAAGTGACTCGTTGACCTTATTTGACAATTCAAAACTGCTACTGCCAGTGGCTATCACTTGAACGCCTGGAATTTGGTCGGTGATAAGTTTTATGCGAAGCCCAATTCCTTCTATACGCTGGGCTTCGTCAATCACGACTACCTCATTTTTGCCAATAATGGCGTTTAGCCGGGTGGATGTCATGTTGCCGAACAAGTTCTGAATGTCTGGGTCATCGCCGTTCATCCATAGCACTTTTTTTCGTTCTCCAAGCATCATCTGCAGGAGCGTGGATTTCCCAACCTGCCGCGCTCCCATAATTGTGATGGCCTTTTTGCCTCCAATCAAAGACTGTACCTTTTCAGACAATGTTCGATTTATCATACTTGTTTTCTTATGGTTTTACGGTTTGCAAATTTAGGAATTCTCTTCGGAATAACAAAGCAAAAACGAGAAAATCAAGTAAAAAATCATTCGTTTTCCGAAATAGTCATAACTTTTAGGGAATTAATTCCGAAATAGTCATAACTTTTAGGGAATACTCAGAATAGGTGACATCAGGACAATGACCTGTCATCTGTCCTGTCCGTTCAGCCTTGGCTGAACGGTTGTCGAAGTCGGCTTCATGTGCTATCGATGTTGGCTTCAAAGACCGTTCAGCCTTGGCTGAACGATATGGCTAAAAGATTAGTCGGCGCTATCCGTTTAACCGTAAAGAGTCCGGAACATATCACATCATACTTGTTGAGATACGTATCAAACTTGGCATGAAAAAAAACGGCAGGTAAGACTGAATGAGGAGCCTCGTGAGACGATTATGCCCGAAATGAGTCAAAAAATGCTGCGTCTATGTTAGGATGATGATGAAAATAGCAGTATCTTTGCACCACCTGTATGATACTGACTAACCCATAAAACATTATTCATATGAGAAAAAAACTTTTGATTCTGTCGCTTTTGGCGACATCCTTGACCCAGGCCAAGGACATCTTTGTGAATACCCCCAACACCACCTTGCTGCTCAAAACTGAGGAGAAGGCTCCTGTACACATCAGTTATTACGGTGAGCGTGTGGACGATGCACAACAGGTCTACATGGCCTATAGTCTCTGGGAGGAAGCCTATCCTGCCTTCGGACTGGGCAACTACCGGATGCCCGCCCTCAGCGTGCGTCATGCCGACGGCAACATGAGCACCGAGCTGGTCTACCATGCCGACAGCCAGCGCCAGGAGGGCTATGCCCAGGTCTATACCATCACCATGAAGGACAAGGTCTACGACTTCTTTGTCGATGTCTGCTACAAAGCCTATCAGAATTGTGACGTGATAGAGACCTGGAGCGTCATCCGCAACCAGGAGAAGAAGCCCGTGACGCTGCTGAAATATGCCAGCGGCTTCCTGCCCATCCGCCAGGGCGACGTGTGGGTGAGCCATGAGCATGGCAGCTGGGGCGATGAAGCGTGGGTGACCGAACAGGCCCTTACCCCCGGCGTGTTCCAGATTCACGACCTCTCGGGCACCAAGAATGCCTACAACAATCGTCCCAACATGATGATTTCGCTCGACGGCAAACCCCAGGAGAACCAGGGACGTGTCATCGGAGCCGTACTCTGCTGGAGTGGCAACTTCCGCATGAGCATCGACACCGAGGGCAAGCATACCCATCATCTGATAGCCGGAATCGACGATGCCCATTCGCAGTATATCCTCGCCAAGGGCGAAAGCTTCACCACACCGGCTCTTGCTCTGGCCTACAGTCGTGAAGGACAGGGTGGAGTGAGTCGCAACTATCACCGTTGGGCGAGAAACAACAACAAGATTTACAACGGAAAAGCCCTGCGCAAGACCCTGCTCAACTCCTGGGAGGGTGTCTATCTGAACGTGACCGAAGAGGGTATGGTGAAGATGATGGACGGCGTGAAGGAGATTGGTGGCGAGCTGTTTGTGATGGACGACGGATGGTTTGGCAACAAGTATAAGCGCAGCGTAGACGACTGTGCGCTGGGCGACTGGGTGACCGACACCGACAAACTGCCCAACGGCGTGCCCGCTCTTGAGAAAGAGTGCGCCAAGCGGGGACTGAAATGGGGCATCTGGATTGAACCCGAGATGACCAACACCAAGAGTGAACTCTATGAGAAGCATCCCGACTGGGTCATCTGTCATCCCAAGCGTGATCCGAAGCCCGGACGCGGCGGCACCCAGCTCGTGCTCGACATGAGCAACCCTGCTGTCCAGGACTTTGTCTTCAAGGTGGTGGATGATATCATGAAGGAGACCCCTCATACCTATTATATCAAGTGGGACTGCAACTACGAAATCAACAACTTCGGCTCCCACTATCTCTCTGCCGACAAGCAGAGCCACCTCTATGTAGACTACCATCTCGGACTCGTCAATACCCTGCAACGCATCCGTGAGAAATATCCCGAACTGGTCATCCAGTGCTGTGCCAGCGGTGGCGGTCGTGTGAACTATGGTCTGATGCCCTATTTCGATGAGTTCTGGGTGAGCGACAATACCGATGCCAAGCAGCGGCTCTACAACCAGTGGGGCACCAGCATGTACTTCCCCGTATGTGCTATGGCCCAGCATGTGAGTGCCAGTCCCAACCACCAGACCCACCGCCGCATTCCCCTGAAGTTCCGCTTTGATGTGGCCATGACCGGCCGTCTCGGTATGGAGATGAAACCCTCAGACCTGAATGCCGAGGAGACCGCTTTCGCCAAGCGTGCCTTCCAACTCTACAAGGAGACCCTGCGCCCCATCGTGCAGCAGGGTGACCAGTACCGCATCCTCTCGCCCTACGACGGCAAGGGCTATTGCAGTCAGCTCTTTGCTACAGCCGACAAGCGCCAGGCCGTCTTCTTTGCCTATAAGTTTGAGACGGCCGTCAACATGTTCCGTCCCCGCTTCCTCTTCGCCGGTCTGAATCCCCAGGCCCGCTATCGCCTCAACGAGGTGAACGGAAAGGGACGCACTGACCATTGGGAGGGGTGCGTCTTCACCGGCAGCTTCCTGATGCAGCAGGGCATCGAGATTGATCTCAATGGCGAATATGACAGCAAGGTCATCATGCTGCAGCAGGTGAACGGATGAGAAAAATCCAACGTTTTCGTTAAGCCAGATGAGCAATGATGAGCTTGCTCAGTCATTGCCATGGCGAGAAAAGGTAGGAAAAAATCCAACATTTGCGTTAAACGATCACAGCCTTGTCTGTTTGACGGAGCTTTTTGCGCCAAAGTGTTATTTTTTGACGCAAAAGGCTCCTTTTTTTGGGCATGAATGATGTAATTTTGCAGCAATTACTAACCCGGGCAATCATTTTTCATTCATCATAATCCAATTCATTATTTAAGTATTTATACGTATGAAAAAACTATTCTTTACCAAAAGGCAACTCGCGATGCTTGCCATGATGCCCGCCGCTATGGGAGCCATGGCCGATGATTCACCCAGTTGGACCTACTATGATCCCTTTGATCATGGATTCCAGAAGATGGAAACACGCACCCGGACCATTCCTACCTGTGCCGACTTCAACAACGACGGCAAACTCGAGGTAGTTTATGGTGGCCAGCACAATGGCGACTGGGAGTGGTATTGGCAGTATAGCGAAGCCGAAGACTGGCACTGGGGATGGGGCTGGCAGTCGGAGTGGGACAATGCCGCCTACGTCTATGGCAACTTCTCACCCGACAGCGACCCGCAGAAACTGGCTTCCTGCACGGGTGACAATGTGACCGAGCCTTTCGGCATCCCCACTTCCACCTTCAGTTTCTATCGGTGGATCGATTTCAACAACGACGGCAACCTCGACCTGCTGGTTTGCGGCATCCAGGATTACAACAACCGCGGCATCAGCGATGAGGCCGACAAGCATTACTCCTTCCTCTATGAGAACGGCGGCGAAGCAGCCGGCTACCAGTTTGCCAAGCTCGACCAGTTCCCCTTCAACCTCACCGACGGGGTGCCTAATTTCAATCCCAACAACGGATGGTATTACACCGACAACGAGCAGGCACAGCACTATGGAGCCCACAACCGTGGCCTCAGTTTCGGTGACATCAACAACGACGGCATTCTTGATTTCGTGAGCATGGGCAAGAGTGGCGGCCTCGCCATCTATCTCGGCAAGGGCGACGGCTCTTTTGAACTGCTCAACCGCGTGAGTGAAAACTACAATGAGGGGGACGTAAAACTCGCAGACTTCGACCACGACGGCAACCTCGACCTCATCGCTGCCGGATGGAGCGACATGGGTTATGTCAACTTCTTCAAGGGTCATGGCGACGGCACCTTCACGCTGACCAATCCCGAAGCCAAGCGTGATATCCGCTCTTGCGGTGTGGCTGTGGCCGATTTCAACAACGACGGTTGGCTCGATATCCTCATCGCCGGCTATAGCGACAATGATGGATGGACCAGC
>JAEDMP010000105.1 GCA_016302965.1 Bacteroidaceae bacterium | reverse complement strand
ACCGATAATTTTAGTAAGTAACCAATCACTTCCCAACTGATTGCCGTATTCAGTTGCGAACTGATTGCCGTATTCAGTTATGAACTGATTGCCGTATTCAGTTGCGAACTGATTGCCGTATTCAGTTATGAACTGATTGCCCCAATCATCGGAAAACAGACTCTTCACTTCTTCACCTCTGTGTACGCTGCCATAAGAGTCTTTGCCAAATCGTGAGTTGTAACCATAACATCTTAATCGCGTGCAAAGATGAATCATTTTTTTTGAAAAACCAAATTCTGTGTGTTTTTCATTTTTTCCCGTTTTTGTTTTGTAGATTGAAAAATATGTTTTATCTTTGCAGCGTCATTCATACAATGACCAAATCATATCACAAGACAGTATCATGAACAAAATGAACAATTGGAACAACAAATCGCATCGACTGCAAGACAGTGGTGGAGCCATTGTCCTGTGGTTATAGATGTTCCAAGTGTTCTTTGCTTATTGATACAACACATGGTTGGACTGAAGGCGTGACGGAACCGATACACCCCCGATGGGTGTCTTCTCTTCCTTCTGATGGGAAAGGTATGTCCCATCGTTTGCTTTTTATTCATTCATTTTTTTATTTACCAAAATTCTTGTGATGATGACAACTTTCAGACTGATTTTTACGGAACCATTGGCTGACGACGCTATCCGCTACCGCAAAGGCGACGTTGAAGCCGTATTCACGATTGACCGCTCCATGCGACTCACCGACGACTATGAGTTCGCCTTCTACAACGACAGGATGATGTGCCTGTACCATGTCTGCAGCTCGAATGAAGGGGTGAAGCGGGTGGGGCGCAGGTCGTTTGTCTTTACCATCCCCTGCTATCAGGTATGGCAGCCCGGAAATTACCGGATGCTCGTGCGGACGGGCGACGCAAAGGTGCTGCGCTTCGACGTGAGGCTCCTTGACGACCAGCAGTTCGAGGTGTCGAAACCCATCGTCTGCCAAGCGCTGAGCGACGACGCTATCCTCTCGCTCCTGCCCCGATATGTGGCCTGGCCCTTGCTGTCGCGCTATCCGGGCATCAGGCAGATGAGGCAGTGGCTCGTGGAGCGCTACCGTCAGAAGATAGCGGGAGAAAACACTTCCTGGTTCGACAGACTGCGGTTCTGCAACAACCTGCTCCTCACCTTCCGTCAAGCAGACAGCAAGAAGAGCCTGATGCGGATGTTTGTGTCGGTGGTCGAAGAGAACTTCTGCATCTCGGTGTACGACTGTGCCCGCCTCAGTGCGGAGGACCGTTTGGATGATCTGTTCGATGACTGTGACGGGGAGCATGCGATCGACCTCTCGTCCTTCAATAACCGCTTCTATATCTTCACGAAGACTGGCGTGCTCGGCACTCCCGAGGGAGCCAAGTTGGCCGCCTGCATCGGAGAGGAAGCCTCGGCCGGATCGACACTGGTCTTCGGCGGCACACGTGCAGAACTGGAAGCGGCGGGCAGCCGGATGACTGCAGTGTGGCAGTGGATTCCGCAGGAGAACCGGTTGGAGGAAGAGGCTCCCGACTGCAGCGACATGGTTGATGCCTTTGTGGCAACCGCCAATGAGCGAAGGCTGACGCTCTCGCCCGAGGCGCTCGACAAACTCTGCAAGACCGTGGTGAAGGGATATGAACAGGGCCGCATAGCCAACTGGACCCAGGACGAGATACGCTACTATATGGCTTACCAACTGCAGAGACGCTATCTCGACCGCGTGGTGAGGGATTATGACCGCCTGCAGGAGAGATGGGTGGAAGCCGAAGATGTCGACGAACACGCACTCACCGCACCCGAACCGTCGGACGACTCGCTGATGGCAGAACTGGACGACATGACCGGACTCACCGCCATCAAGCAGGCCCTGAAAACCCTCTACCACCGCATGCGCTTCTGCCAGAAACGCAGAAGCCTGGGGCTGAACACAACCGATGAGGCGGCCTTCCATGCCGTGTTTACGGGCAATCCCGGTACGGGCAAGACCACCGTGGCCAAGATGCTGGGACGCATCTACCACTCGTTAGGACTGCTCTCCAAGGGCGATGTAGTCTGTGTGGACCGGACTCAGATGGTGGGCCACTATATCGGAGGAACCGAGCAGAACATGCGGCGCATCCTCGAGGAGGCCAAGGGCAATGTGCTCTTCATCGACGAAGCCTATACGCTCTGCCCCAAAGGCGAGAGCAACGACTTCGGCCCCCATGCCATCGAGTGTCTGCTGGGGGTGCTGTCGCAGAAGCATCCCGACATGATTGTCATCATGGCTGGCTATCAGAAGGAGATGGAGGAGATGATGAGCGTCAACCCCGGACTGAAGGGACGCTTCCCCTACACCTTCCACTTTGCCGACTATTCGGCCGACGAACTCATGGAGATTGCCCTGTCCATGTTCCGCCGCGACGACTACCAGCTCTCGTCCGAGGCAAGCCTCCTGTTGCGTCACCATATCGCTCAGGCATTGGAGTGCGGTGACGAGACCTTCAGCAATGCCCGATGGGTGGAACAGTATGTACACAACGGCATCATTCCCGCCCTGGCCGACCGTCTCGCCGCCCTGCCCACCGAAGCGCCCGCCCAGGCCTATCAGCGGATTGAGGCGTGTGATATAGCCGCTGCCTTTGCCGCCTTCGTCCCCGGCAAGACCGACAGGCAGAAGCGGAGACAAATCGGTTTCCTGGTGGCTTGAGTGCCATCGGGAAACCATCCCCAGACAACTTGCTTACTGGACTTCCTTCCTCCGTGGCTTGATCTGGTAGCCGATGGCGGCCATGAGGATGCTCATGAACGGACTGATGAGGTTGAAGAAACAGTAGGGCAGATAGGTGAGGGTGGAGACGCCCAGCACCGTGCTCTGCGTCATGCCGCACGAGTTCCACGGCACCAATACCGAGGTGACGGTGACGGCATCCTCGGTGGTGCGGCTCAGCAGCCGCGACTCCAGGTTGCGCTTCTCGTAGATGTTTCTGAACACGTTGCCGCTCAGCAGGATGCAGATATACTGGTCGGCCACGGTGGCATTGAGCAGTAAGCCCGAAGCCACGGTGGAGGAGACCGTCGACATGCGTCCCTTGGCAAAACTGATGAACATGCGGGTGATGCCTTCGGTCATGCCGCCGGCCGTCATCGTGGCACCGAAGCAGACGGCACAGAGGATGAGCCAGATGGTGGACATCATGCCCGACATGCCACGGGTAGCTGCCAACTCGCTGAGCATGGGGTCGGACGTGGTGAGCGAGGTGGAGCCGAACACCGACTGCATGGCTCCGCTGAAGAGGTCGCCGCCGCCAATCTCGGTCAGCGCCTCAGGCTGGAACAGCAGGGCAAAGACCATGGCCAGCAGCGTGGAGGCAAACATCGTGACGATGGCAGGCAGGCGCCTGACAATCATGACGGCGGTGAGCAGCGGCACCAGCATCAGCCAGAGGGAGATGTGGAAGCGCCCGGCCAGGGCCAGTCGGAAAGTCTCCAACTGGGTCAGGTCGCCCGTGTCGTGCAACAGTCCCGCCACGATGAAGAGGAGGAGTGCCACCACCATCGACGGGATGGTGGTGAGCATCATATAGCGGATATGGGTGAAGAGCGGCACATCGCAGGCACCGGCGGCCAGCACCGTGGTGTCGGAGAGGGGCGACACCTTGTCGCCGAAGTAGGCACCGCTGATGATGGCTCCCGCTATCCATCCCTCCTCGAAGCCTTGTGCCCTGCCGATGCCCATCAGCGCCAGTCCGATGGTGGCGATGGTGGTCCACGAACTGCCCGTCATGATGCTCACCAAGGCACTGATGACACAGGTGGAAGCCAGGAAGACGCTGGGATGGATGAGTTCCAGACCATAGTAGATCATCGTGGGCACGATGCCGCTCACCATCCAAGCCCCGCCCAGGGCTCCGATGAAGAGCAGGATGATGAGGGCGGTGGCCACCTGGGAGATGTTCTGGGTGATGGTCTGTTCAAACTTGCGCCACGGCACCCGGGCAAACACACTGCCTATCACACAGCAGATGGCGGCGCTCATGAGCAGCACCACCTGGCTCGGACCGCTCAGCGAGTCGCTGCCGTAGGTGCGGATGGTCACTGCCAGCATGCCCACCAGCATCACCAAGGGGGCGAGCGAGAGGGAAATGGGGAGATGGTGGTGAGGATGTCTCACCCGTCGGGTCGATTCGTGTAGATTGCTGAGTCCCATATTGTTTGGATGTTTCTGAGTCGGATGTTGTTCATCCAGAAGTTAATTTCCATGCAAATTTAGGCCTTTTCGGTCAATCCTACAAATGTTTTGCCGACGGATTGGTTGATACATGCCAAATTCATGTCCACAACTTCTTGTTTTACATAAAAACCGTATAAATAACGAATTCGCGCATCTTGTCATCGTCATCGGTAGTAAATTAGTCTTTCATGGTTATGACAGTCCGCTGTCATAACCATGAAAGTCCACTGGCAGAGTCGGGACAGAGGACTGGCATCTGGAGTGGAAGAGGGATATAAGTAATCATCTGTAACCAGTCAGGCACTCTGGCAAAGCATAGGAATCTATATGGATTCCAAACAAGGCCTGTCTCGAAAAGACCACAACCTGGTGTCGCCCTTATTTGCGGCTGGTGGGGATTTTGAACTCTTTGATTTGGGACGTAATCTCGTTGTCACCCTGAGCCACTGCAACATGTATCGCTATCTCTCCATTCTTGAGGCGCTTGCCTGCCTTGACCGTGGCGGTATAGCGGATGCCGTTACCTGGCTCTATGCGCTCCACCTTGACCGTAGGGGAAATATACACATGCTTGTTTCCCGTGGTCTCTACAACGGTGGGGGTGACACCGAAGATGGGCTGGTTGGAATGGTTCATTATGTCAAAGGATACCTTGCTCTCCTCGCCTGCCTTGAGTACGCCATCACCGTTGTCGTCCACAAACGAGGCGTTGCATAGCTCTATCAACGAATTGTAATGGATTGTGTATTTACTCCGCAGGGACATCAGCTGCTTCAGCGAAACACTCTCTGTAGTGACCGTGGTGGGGGGCACTGTGGAGTGAACGTGGAACTCGGGAACGTCGGCGGACTTGGGAGAGGAAGAGGTGTCGAACTCAATGCGGTCGTCACCGCTGTTGGTGGGGGCGAAACCGCTTTCATCGGTCTGTGAATACTGGTCGCTGTCATAATCGTAGTTGCGAGGGGCATAACGTTCCTGCTGGGCACGGTCGGCGGCATTGCCGATGACTGCACCTATCGCAGCGCCACCTGCCATGCCCACCAGTGTGCCCACATCAGCTCCGCGTGGCCCGCCACTGATGCCGCCGATGGCACTGCCTACGATAGACCCAATCTGACTTCCCGCGAATGCTCCTTCGCCAGTATATGTGCCGCAACCGCCCAACAGCAAGGGTATGGCCAACAAAATGACTGCAATCTTTATCATGTTGATTTCAATGTTGATTTCAATGTTGATGTATTATGTGCATAATAAATGACCTGCACATTTTTGTCATCGGTAGTGTATCGATGAGAGGCTTGGCAGGTTCTCGTGTTGCAAATGTAATGTTTTTTTTCGAACCGTGCAAGAATTTGGAAAGAAAAATGTTTGGAAAAATGTGGCAATTCTTGTAGAATGTCCTTTCATTTCGTCGTTTTCGCCACTGTATCAGGGAATCCTGACAATATCACCATGCCTTGTCGCACCTCATCACCCGGGAAGTGAAGGGGGGGGAGGCATCCATCTCCTTGTCGTACGAGTCGATGCTGAGATAGCCGCTCTGGTACAGCATTGGTATCTACGGGATTAATGAATCT
>JAEDMP010000104.1 GCA_016302965.1 Bacteroidaceae bacterium | reverse complement strand
AGGTGAAAGCAAGTGATTTCAAGGGAAAGAAACTGATACTCTACAGCTATCCCAAGGCCAATACCAGCGGCTGTACGGCTGAGGCCTGCTCGCTGCAGCAGCACCGGCAGGAACTGGCAGCCGCAGGATATGCCATCGTGGGTGTGAGCAAGGACAAGGTGGCGCTGCAGAAGAAGTTTGCCGACAACTACCAGCTCCAGTTCCCCCTGATAGCCGACACCGAGACCACACTCTTGCAGGCCCTGGGCTGCTGGGGAGAAAAGGTGGCTTGCGGCCGCCGTACGATTGGCATCCTCAGAACCACCTATTTGGTGGATGAAGAGGGCGTAATACAGAAGATTTTCACCCCCAAGGAAATCAAGACGAAGATCCACGCTGAGCAGCTGCTCGACTATATCGCACAACAGGGCGCGTAAGCATCATGGCGGCGAGAAAGAAAACATTGGCCGAGCAGTATCTGCAGTATCTGAGGCTGGAGCGCAACTTCTCGCCCAACACGCAGGAGGCCTACTGCCGCGACCTCGACAAACTGTTGCTCTTCCTGCAGTCGGGAGGCATCTCGCCTCTCGACTGCAAGCTTGAAGATTTGCAGCAGTTTGCCGCCAGTCTGCATGAGGTGGGCATCCATCCCCGCTCGCAATGCCGCATACTGAGTGGGGTACGGAGTTTCTTCCGTTTCCTGCTGCTCGACGGCTTTCGCGACGATGACCCCTCGGAACTCTTGGAGTCGCCCCAATTGGGCAGCCACCTGCCCGAGGTGCTCTCCACCCAGGAGGTGGACCAGTTGGAGGCATCCATCGACCTGAGCAAGTGGGAAGGGCAGCGCAACAAGGCCATCATCGAGGTGCTCTTCTCCTGCGGCCTGCGCGTGAGCGAGCTGGTGACAATGAAGCTCTCCCATCTCTATGTGGAGGAGCAGTATGTGCGCATCCTGGGCAAGGGCAGCAAGGAGCGCTTGGTGCCCATCTCGCCCCGTGCCCTGCATGAACTGGGACTTTGGTTCATCGACCGCAATCTCATGGACATCAAGCCCGGTGAGGAAGACTATGTGTTCCTCAACCGCCGCGGCCATCACCTCACCCGTACGATGATACTCATCATGGTGAAGCGACAGGCACTGGAGGCCGGCATCACCAAGACCATCTCTCCCCATACCTTGCGCCACTCCTTTGCCACCGCCCTGCTCGAGGGAGGGGCCGACTTGCGTGCCATCCAGGCCATGCTGGGACACGAAAGCATCAGCACCACCGAGATTTATACCCATATCGACACCAGTACCTTGAGAAGGGAGATACTGGAACATCATCCGCGCAACAAGAAATGGCAGCAGCGGATGGACGGGCTGACGGATTGACATTCCCAAGCCTATATATAATCAAGCCTATATATAATCAAGCCTATATATAATAATGTGTAATTGTTAAATATATCGATTATCGATAAATATAGAGGGAAAATGTTTGGAGGATAGGATGAATAGTTGTACTTTTGCATATCGAAAAACGATAAATATCCAATAATAAACAATAAACAAATCGTTTAAAACGATAAATCAAGGCAAATATAAAACCAACTCATCAAGACAAAAGATACCTTATCCGACATGAACAAGAAAGTGAACATCATCTGCCTCTCCATCCTCATCGTGGCAGCCATCCATGTGGGTGCCATTGTCTACTGCATGGGGCTTTCTTTCACCATGGGATGGCGTACGGCCATGGCAACCGAAAACAAGGGTGACGATGGGGCTGATGCAGCCTACCTCTCGTTGGTGCCCAAAGTGGTGACCGACCAGACGGCCGTGGACCTGCGTGACAACCGAACGGGCAAGGAAAAGATGGCTTGGCCGCTGATGGTCATCGTGCCCGTGGAAGAGAACAGCATTGTGGGCAATTCGGCCATCACGATATTGCTTTCGTTCTCCTCGTTTGCTGGAGGGGTGTTGGCGCTCATCGGATTGGTGAGGTTTGTCGTCTGCCTGAACCGTAGGGAGGTGTTCTCCTGGAAATCCGTGAAGTATCTGAGGCACAGCAGTTATGGAATGCTCCTGTGCGGTATCGCGGGTACGGTGATGGGACTGCAGCAGAGTTATGCGGCCCTGCTCTACATCGACCCCGCTGATTATTCCATCGACTTCTCGGAACAGCTGGAAACCGGCATCATCATCTTCGGACTCTTTATCCTACTGATGGCAGAAGCGTTTGCCATAGGGCTGAAGATGAAGGAAGAGCAGGAACTGACCATCTGATACAGGCATGGACAGCATACATGCTGAGAGAAGAGTTGCATGAAGGCAACATGATATACGGACCTCACAAACGAGATAATCAGAGAGAAAACACTTAGATATGGGAAGAATAATCGTGAATTTGGATGTGGAGATGGCCAAGCGGAAAATGTCGCTCGGAGAATTGGCGGAGAGAGTGGATCTCACGCCTGCCAACCTCTCGATACTCAAGACGGGAAAGGCCAAGGCCATCCGATTCTCCACCCTTGAGGCTATCTGCCGCGAACTGGGATGCCAACCAGGGGACATCCTGGAATACAGAAACGACTGACATCAAGCAACAACAATATCAATTATCATCAATAAACAAGCAAAGACATGAAGAAAATGTTTATGGCCATGATGCTCGTCATCGTCAGCGCAATGACAGCATTCGCACAAGCCAACCAGATGGTGATTCCCATCGACAAGGACGTGCGTATCGGAAAGCTCGACAACGGGCTCACTTATTACATCCGCCACAACAACTGGCCTGAAGACCGGGCCGAGTTCTACATCGCACAACGCGTAGGCTCCATCCAGGAGGAGGATAACCAGCGCGGTCTGGCACACTTCCTGGAGCACATGTGCTTCAACGGTACCGACCACTTCAAGGGCAACGACCTCATCAAGTACTGCGAGAGCATCGGTGTGAAGTTCGGACGTGACCTGAACGCCTATACCAGCATCGACTGTACCGTCTACAACATCTCCAATGTGCCCACCACACGCCAGTCGTCACTCGACTCCTGTCTGCTCATCCTCTACGATTGGGCCAACGGACTGACCCTCGCCCCCGAGGAGATTGACAAGGAGAGAGGTGTAATCCACGAGGAATGGAGAACCCGTACGAGCGCCTCCATGCGCATGATTGAGCGGGCTCTGCCCCAGCTCTATCCCGGCAGCAAGTACGGAGAGCGTATGCCCATCGGCAAGATGGAGGTGATCGACAACTTCAAGCCCCAGGTGCTCCGCGACTACTATGAGAAATGGTACCGTCCCGACAACCAGGCCGTTATCGTGGTGGGTAATGTGGACGTAGACCATACCGAGGCCGAAATCAAACGCCTCTTTGCCGGTATCGAAATGCCTGCCAATCCTGCCAAGGTGGAGGATGTGCCCGTGCCCGACAATGCCGAGGCCATCATCGTCGTGGACAAGGACAAGGAGATGCAACTCAACGTGGTCGACCTGATGTTCAAGCATGAGACCACGCCCGACTCCATGAAGAACTATGTGGACTATCTCATCCTGAAATATGCCAAGAGCGCACTCATGGGAATGCTCAACGACCGATTGGCCGAGGTGGCCCAGAAGCCCGATTGCCCCTTCGTGAATGCCGAGGCCAGCGATGCCCAGTATATCTTTGCCAAGACCAAGGATGCATTCGATGTGTCGATGATGCCCAAGGATGGAGCTATCAATGAGGCTGTGGCTGCCGCCTACCGTGAAATCAAGAGAGCCGCCGAGTTTGGATTCACGCCTTCTGAGTATAGCCGCTTCAAGGCCAAGACCACCAGTGCGCTCGACAAGATGTACAGCAACAAGGACAAGCGATACAGTTCGCAGTTCTGTATGGAATACCGCGACCACTTCCTCGCCAATGAGCCCATCCCCTCGCTCGACGAATACTATATGTTCATGAAGCAGATGGTGCCCATGATTCCGCTCGAGGCCATCAATGCCATGGCCAAGGAACTCTATGTGCCCAACGACTCCAACCTCGCCATCCTCAGCCTGAATGTGGAGAAAGAGGGAGTTGTGCTGCCCACCCGTGAGACCCTGCTCGCCGCCATGAACGGAGTGCGTCAGGAACAGCTTACCGCCTACGTCGACAACGTAAAGGATGAACCCCTGATCAAGACGATGCCCAAGAAGGGTAAGGTGAAGAGCAAGAAGGAGAACACGCAGCTGGGTTATACCGAGGTGCTGCTCTCCAATGGAGTGAAGGTGCTGCTCAAGCATACCGACTACAAGAAAGACCAAGTGTTGCTCTCGGCTGAGGGCTTCGGAGGATCTGCCCTCTATGGAGAGAAGGATTTCGCCAACATCAAGGCGTTCGATGGAGTGATTGAGGCATCCGGACTTGGCAACTTCAGCCACACTGAACTGGAGAAGGCCCTCGCTGGAAAGATTGTGTCGGCCACCCTTACCATGGACACCTACCGCCAGCAGGTGGAGGCCTCGTCGACTCCCAATGACCTGGAGACCATGATGCAGCTTGTCTACCTCTATTTCACCCAAATCAACAAAGACCAGGAGAGTTTCGACAATGCCATGAAGACCATGGAAATCATGCTCAAGAACAAGGCTCTCTCGCCCGATCAGGCATTCAACGACTCGCTCACCATGACCCTGCAGAACCACAATCCCCGATTCAGCAGCCTCACCCTCGAAGACCTGTCTCTCATCAACTACGACCGCATCCTCGAGATGGCCAAGGAGCGCACTGCCAATGCTGCCGCCTATACCTTCACCATCGTCGGCAACTTCGATGAACAGGCTATCCTGCCACTGCTTGAACAGTATGTAGCTTCACTCCCCGCACAGAAGAAGGTGGTGAAGGCCAAGCGCGTCGACTCCAACCCCAAGGGTGTGGTAGTGAATGAGTTCAAGCGCAAGATGGAGACTCCAAAGTCCATCGGTATGATGGTGTGGAGAACCGAGGATATCCCCTATACCCTCGACAACCAGCTGAAGAGCAGTGTGGTGGGACAGATTCTCTCCATGATCTACATCGAGAAGATTCGCGAGGAAGCCAGTGCCGCCTATTCCGCTGGAGCCCAAGGCAGCATCTCGCGCACCGACAATGTGACCAAGACCACCGTGCTCGCCTACTGTCCCATGAAGCCCGAGAAGGCCGAACTGGCCAAGAGCATCATGCGCGATGAGATGGCCAAACTCGCCCAGACCGTGGATGCCGACAAGCTGGCCAAGGTGAAGGAGTATATGCTCAAGAACTACAGCGACCAGACAAAGACCAATGGCTACTGGGGACAGATTATCAGCAACTACCATGAGTATGGGGTTGACTTCCACAGCCGTTTCACGGATGCAGTCAATGCCCTCACCCCCGAGAGCGTGGCCGCCTTTGTGCAGGAACTGCTCAAGCCCGGCAACCGCGTAGAAGTGGTGATGCTGCCCCAGGAATAAACGCCTGAAACAAGTACCCAACAGCCGCCTAATAGCGGCCATCCATATAGAACGAAGAGTGAAGAATGAAAAATTCTTGATTCTTCGTTCTGTTTTATTCAGTTTTTTCACTACCTTTGCACTCGTATAAAGGTGGAAATGAAAATCATCCCACCCAAATGAATCAGATTATGCAAGAAACAAGACAAAACAAAATCGCACGATTGCTGCAGAAGGAACTCAGTATCATCTTTCAGCAACAGACCCGGCTGATGCACGGCGTGATGGTGTCGGTGACCCGTACAAAGGTGTCGCCCGACCTCAGCATCTGCACGGCCTATCTCAGCATCTTCCCCAGCGAGAAGGCGCAGGAGATCATCAACAACATCAACAACAGCGAGAAGACACTCAGATATGAACTGGGAACGCGGGTGAGACACCAGTTGCGCATCATACCCGAACTGCGCTTCTTCATCGATGACTCGCTCGACTATAT
>JAEDMP010000103.1 GCA_016302965.1 Bacteroidaceae bacterium | reverse complement strand
AGTCGGACACCATCAACAGGATTTTCAATAAAGTGGACTACACCTGCAAAACACCTGTCTTCGACATCGGTGACGACAAGATGATGACCATCAGGTGCGGAACAGTGGGAGCCACCATCTATTATACCATCGACGGGGAGACCCCCGACCAGGTGTATACGGAACCCGTCCAACTGCAGAAGAACGGACGCATCAGATCCGTCGCCAAGAAGGACGGCGAACTGTTCGATTCGGAAATGGCAGAAATCACGGTTTCTGACTTTGTGGTGGCCGCGCCTGTGGCCGTTCCCGACCCCACGAACAAGGTGCTCAGATGGACTTGTGCCACGCCCGGTGCCAAGCTCTACTACACCATCGGTGGGCAGACACCAACCACTGCCGACCGTGAATACAGCGAAGTGAACGGCATCAAGCTGACCGACAACCGGATTGTCAAGGTGCTGGCTGTGGCCGAGGGCTTCAACGCGACCACCAGCGAGTATGAGCCCGACTGGTTTGCTTGCGACAGCATCAAGCTGCATTACGACGGCCGCTGGCTGTCCCTCTCCTGCAGCACGCCCGATGCCAGCATCCACTATACCTTGGACGGCAGCATGCCCGATGACCACTCTCCCCGGTTTGATGGCACCAGCATCGATGTGGGTGCGGATTGCCAGGAAGTGAGGGCCGTGGCCCTGAAAGACTATTGGACCGCCTACCGCTTGGAACCCTACGATGTTCCGGCCTACTACGACGGTGCAATCACCTATGTCCACAAGGCCGGACAGATAGAACAGGCCTACGGATGGTGCGACAAGGAAAGCATGGAACAACTGACCGTCAAGGGAAGCATCAACGCCAGCGACCTGGCCGTCATCAAGGCCATGCCACAGGTGAGAGACCTCGACCTGAAGGATGCCGCCATCGAGGAGATGAGCCTGCCCGATGAAGCCTTTGCCGGCATGAAGCTGAGACTCTTTGTCGGTCCGAAGGTGACCCGTGTAGGTGCAGCCATCCTGAAGGACGTGCAGACCATCGGCGCCATCGAGTGGAATGCGAACATCGCCATGCCCGATGACATCCTCGGTGGGGTAGAGCACCCGAACATGCTTGTCTATGCCCAGTTGGAGAGCGATGTGAACAGAAGCCTGTTCCGGAACCTCATCGTCCAGGGTGAGGCCAAGGAGATTACGCTCAGCGACGCTGAAGACCGCGGCAACTTCTACTGCCACAAGGAATTCAGGGCCCGTAAGATAGGCTACAAGCATACCTACACCCTGCCTACGGCCATCGGTATCTGCCAGGGATGGGAAGCCCTCTCGCTGCCCTTCGATGTGCAGGAGATTGTCCATCCGGTGCGCAAGGAGTGCCTGCCGTTTGCGGCCTGGGAAGAAGGGTCGGGCTACAGGCCCTTCTGGCTGAGCTCGTTGGAGAGCGGCGGCTTTGAAGCGGCCAAGCAGATAACGGCCTACACGCCCTTCATCATCAGTATGCCCAACAGCGAAGACTACAGCGACGAATGGATTCTGAGCGGCGAAATCAGTTTCAAGGCAAGCGATGTCACCATCAGACCGATGACCGACGAGAACCTCGTGGTGAAAACGTACCAGGGACGGCTGTTCGTGCCCAACTGTGCGTATGTGTCCAAAGCCGACACGATACTGACACTGAACATCGAGGAGGATTACCAGGGCCATCCCAAGGGAAGCGTCTTCGTGAGAGACCACCGCGATGCGCGCCCCTTCGAGGCGTATATCACAGCCGACCAGGAACTGGTGTCCAAGGCTCCCTATTTTGCCATCGACGATGTGTCAACCGGCATCAACGACCTGACCATTGTCTTCGGACGTGAGGTCTATGTTGAGAATGGTGTGCTCTATATCAACAGCAGCTGCGACGGTTCCGTCAACCTCTACAACACAGCAGGCCACCTGGTGCGCGTGCTTCAGCTGCACCGCGGCTTGAACGAGGTGAGCGGTCTCAGCAGAGGCGTGTATGTAGTGAAAGGACATAAAGTAATCATCGACTAATATGAAAATCATACGATTCATCACACTCCTGTTATGGGTGGCAGTCTCCGGGCTGTCACCTGTAACCGTCTCTGCACAATCGGCAGCGGAAATGGCCGAACGTATCATGAAGGACAATGACTACCTATATGGGGAAGGGTGGGGGCGCACCGTTTCGGCAGCCGACAAGCAGGCACTGGCCAATCTGACCAGCAAGATTGCCGTCAACATCTCCAGTACCTTCACCATCGAGGAAAACGAAACCCTGCAGGACGGTCAGCAGGATAACCAGACGCTGACCAACCATATCGTCAACTCCTACTCGCAGGCATCGCTCACCAACACCTTCTCGCTGGTGTTGAGCAACGACCCCGAAGTACACGTGATGCGGTATGTGAAGAAAAGTGAGATTTCCAAGATTTTCGAGCAGCGCAAGGACAAGGTATACGACCTGCTCCGAAGTGCCGTGAGAAGCGAGAGTCAGGCCAAGATAGACAATGCGTTGAGATGCTACTATTGGGCATTGAACCTGATGAAGAGTCTGCAATATCCCAACGAACTGACCTTCAAGGACAAGGAGGGAACACACCTGCTGGCGGTATGGATTCCGGAACAGATCAACCAGATCCTGGCCAACCTGAAGGCTGAGATAGCCGACAGGAAGGACCATACGGTGAGCATGATGTTCAGCTATAAAGGCCGACCAGTATCGAGCCTCGACTACACCTTCTTTGACGGTTTGCAGTGGAGCAGTGTCTACAGTGCCAAGGACGGGTTAGGTACCATCGAACTGCGCCCGAACTCTAACCTTCAGAACATAAGCCTGAAATATGAATACGAGTATCTGGGCGAAGCTCATATCGACAAGGAGGTGGAAGGAGTGCTGGAGTTGTTCAAGGCTACGGCTTTCGGCAAGGCGACACAGACCGTCAACCTGAATCCCAACGGACAGCGGGGCAAGAAGAGCGAACTGAAAAAACAGTTTGAAGCCTTGGTGAACACGGCTTCGGAACTGAATGCAGAGGAAAGTAAACAGAAGGAGACCAAACGGTTGGCAGAGGTCATCACCCAAGTGGTGAAATCGGTCTCAAGCAAAGACTCGCTGGCTGTGAAATCCTACTTCAGCCAGGATGGCTGGAGAATGTATATGGAGCTGCTGGCCTACGGTCATGCACAGGTGATTGGCAATCCCCAATTCTCGTTCTATCCCGTGGGTGAGGAAATGGTGTGCCGCAGCATCCCCATGAGTTTCGCCTTCAAGAACAACCGGAAGAAGTTTGTGGAGCATGTCACCTTCACCTTCAACAAGGAAAGAAAGATAGATGCCCTGGCCTTTGCCTTGGACAAGGAGGCGATGGATTTTATCTTCAGCCACGGCAATGCGTTCTGGCCCGAATCCGCCAAGATGACCATCGCTACCTTTCTTGAGAACTACAAGACGGCCTTCGCCCTCAAGCGACTTGACTATATCAAGACCATCTTTGACGACAATGCCGTCATCATCACAGGACATATCGTGAAGCCCCAAAAGAGCAAGCAGCTGGAGAACGAGAAGTACCTGGCCAACGAACATGTGAAATACAACAGGCATTCGAAGGAATCCTATCTGAAGAACCTCGAACACTGTTTCGGCAGCAACGAGTATATCAATATCCGCTTTACGGACAACTATATCTCGAAGGGCCAGAAGGGTGGAGAGACGTATGGAATACAGATCCACCAGGACTACTACTCCAGCACGTATGGGGATAGCGGCTACCTGTTCTTGCTGGTAGACTTGAACAATCCCAAACAGCCGACCATCCACGTGCGTACCTGGCAACCCAACCGTGACCCGAATCTCACCAAGAACATGGATAAGGATGACCCCGACTATGGCTTGTACAGCTTAGGCTTCTTTTAAGGGGGCAGCAGGAAGATTCGTGTTGAAAGAAAGACCCAACAAATAATCCTATTAATATTCATCAAAACATTACACGTATGAAGAAACTGATTATGCTGGTGATGGCCGCCCTGATGATGGGTGTCTCACCATTGATGGCACAAGACAAAGCATTGGCCAAAGCACAGAAAAAAGAGATGAGACAGAAGGTGAAACAGTTTACCAAAGAGGGATGGAAGATATTCGGTTCGACCAGAACGCTCGAAGGAGCACTGCTCACCCACTATCAGAAACTGGCTGCATCTGATGATATTTTTGAGATTGCAGGCGTGAACTCTTCGTTTGTTTCCAAGAATGTAGGAAAGCAGTCTACGCTGACCAACGCCTGTACCTCCTTCGCTTCGATGATGGACTCGGAAATAGAGGGTCAGGTGATGAACGACATGCAGAGCAATGCCAACTTCAACAAGGATGAGTTTGACAAGTTCTATGCTGCTTTCAAACGTCATGCGGCCACCAATATCAAGGGCGAACTGAAAGAGAGCTTTTCGGTAATCAGGGATAAGGGTGACGGCACCTTCGAGATGCAGACCTTCTATCTCGTGGATGCGCAGAAAGCGGCTGATGCCCGTCAGCGTGCCTTGACCAACGCGGCAGCAGAAACCAAAATCTCGCAGCAATATGCCAAGAGCATCGAGGATTTCATCAAGGCCAACTAAAGAAATAGCATCGCTGTATCCCGCTATAAGCCGCTTGAAAACCTGGAGCGGCTGACGACAAGTGCTGGAACCGAACTGTTTCCTGTTTGGCTCCAGCACTTTCTATTGAACCACCGAGCAAAACACCTCGTCAGAATAGTCACCCCCTAACCAATACTTTATAATATGTATAGACATTTTTCATTCATACTGATGCTGCTTTCCTCAATGCTGTGTTTGGCAGAACAATCGGACAAGTATATGAATAGGATAGAATCGGCTCTCAGCAATCGTCAGTCAACAGACTTCACAGCGGTTTTATCCGATTCGTTGGGTCAGGATTCTGATACACCCAATAATGATTACGGATGGACAACAGCCGAGCCCAGTATCAGTTATAATCCTGCCAGCCAATATGTGACCATTACCTGTGCAGAGATGCCAGAGGCAGAAATCTTCTATACACTGGATGGCAGGGACCCTATAGAGTATGAGACGGACAGTTGTTTTGTCTATACGGGATCTTTCCGTGTTGAACATAACTTGACCGTAAAAGCAATTGCCAAATACGACAGCTATGATACGTCTTCTATGGCTGTATACACCATCAACTCCTTTCAGGTAGCGAAGCCTACGTGGGAATTTATAGATTTAAAACTCTATTTGTCTTGTACCACTGAGGGGGCTACAATCCGATATACTCTCGACGGCAGGGATCCTGTTACCTGGGGAACAACGTATTCAAGACCCGTGTCTGTAACGGCAGATTGTACAGTGAAGGCAGTAGCAACCAAAGTAAATTGGAATAATTCGCAGTTATTGGTACAGGATCTTCACATGGATGACTATATCGTAAGTCAACCAACTATTACACGTTCCGATAATGGGTCAACGGTGCAAATTGTTTGTACAACTGCAGGTGCAACCATCTATTATACGCTCGATGGTTCTACCCCATCGGCCACGAATGGCCAGCCGTATGAAAGCAATCAGGGGGTTGAGGTCACCGAAAACTGTACTATCCATGCCATAGCAGTCAAGGACGGTATGACGCAGAGCGCTATCTCAACCTTTGAAGTAAACTGGTTTAAGGTGGATTCCGTAAAGGCTGAGATGAAAAACCAGACGATTTTCTTGAGTTGTAGTACGAAAAATGCCGAGATTTACTACACAATCAATTCGGGGCAGAATCCGCTATCTAATGGTTCGCGCTATGATGCGACCCGTGGCATTCCCTTCACGGAAACCCTGCATCTGTTGGCAGCGGCCCGACTTGCGGACAAGAACTGGAACGACTCGGAAGTATTGGATACAGTCTTCGTGAAGGCCGA
>JAEDMP010000102.1 GCA_016302965.1 Bacteroidaceae bacterium | reverse complement strand
CGGTCTATTTCCTCCTTGACAACGAGGTTCTGAACGCCGACTTTCACCTTGGTCAGGTTCTCCTTCTTGATGATAACGCAAATGTTGCTCTTGGTCATGCCGTACTTTTCTGCTGCTTCGGCTGTTGTGTAGTAGCGGTCATCAGAAACGAGGTCGGTTCTGCGGAGTTCGTCAAGGTGGTCTTTTGAATAATAGGTTTGTCCGTACTCTCGTTTGGTAGGAATTGTGTGGCGATGGACGTAACTGCGGAGTGCCCCTCGGTTCATGCCATAGAGAGTTTCTGCTTCCTCTGCTACAATCCATTCGCTCACGGAATCAAGGTCAAAGGGTGAGCCGAAGATTTCGTCCATGTGCTTTCGGCTATAATAGTTCTTGCCAGCAATCTTGCAGATGGGAACCTGGTTGTTCTTGGCTGATGCATAGAGCCACGACTTCTTGACCTTGTAGATGCGCATAACATCCTCGCCACAGATATAGTCAAGAGGTTCTGATGGCTGGGTATTTGTTTCGGGTATGTGGTTCCTGCCTTTCTTTGAAGAAAGGGAAGAAGAAGATTTCTTTGGCTTTGTTGTTGGCAATACTCTATGATATGAGTTGCCAGCAAGCATCTGCTCGATGTCTGCCTTCCGTATGAATGCCATCCTGCAGCTGATGCGTGATGCCGCCAGTTTTCCTTCGTTTACCAATTTGTAAACGTACTGGCGTGTACATCCCATGAGTATGGCTGCTTTTGAAAAGGTGAGGTATTCCTGACTTGCGATGTCAATGACAGACTCGACAGCCTTGATAAAGTCCTGTTGTTTCTTCTTTCGCTGAGCCTTTGCTGCCTCAGCACAATGTTCTGAGCAGTACTTCTGCGAGCCGCTGTTGCAAGAGAACTCCTTGCCACAAAAAGCACATTTTCTTGTCTTTCTCATTTGACTTCATTTTGATGGTTTTACATTCTGATTCATGTATTCCACCGAGAAGTCCACACTTGTCAATCATTGACCACGTTCGTCAACTCATTCCATGATGTTGCGACTATCAAATTCAGTTACTTTCTTACTTGCTTTCCTTCAGTCACTGAGTCAACCTTCGTCCATGCATGTAAACCTCTGTCAACTCCGTCCACGAAATAGCAAAATAAAAGCTCCCTAAATTCTCCGCGGTAGAAATACGTTGCAAAATTAAGCGGAAAATCGGGAACTACCAAAAAGCAAGTCCGAAGTGTTAAAATCTAATATCTATTGATAATCAATGTTTTATCTATGAGTGTTTTTCGTTATTCATGGTTGTTTTAGGCTTCATAAATACAATACCCATTCATGCAAAGTCAAGAGCTTGTGCTTTTCAAGCATTGACGAACATACCATCAAGGAGGATACATCTTCACACCCCAGCAATACCACTGAAATTGCCCTGCAATCCCTCTGGATAGCCCCTCAAATGGATGCTTTCTGCTTTTTTTTCGGCAGAAAGCATCATTTTTTTGCCAATTCTTTCTTGTTTCTGCATAAATATAACTACCTTTGCAGCCGAATGTCGTATAAATATACAACAAGATTCGAACAGTCATGAAAGTAAAGAAGAGTAGATTAGAAACCTTGAGAATGATTATCTCCAGCCGTGAACTCGGCAATCAGGAAGAACTGCTTGCCGCATTGCAGCAGGAGGGATTCAAGTTGACCCAAGCAACGCTCAGCCGCGACCTGAAACAGTTGAAGGTGGCCAAGGCTGCGACCATGAACGGCAATTATGTATATGTGTTGCCCAATGCCACGATGTACAAGCGCGTGAGCAGTCCCGCCCAAATCAAGGAGATGATGCAGGTGCCTGGTTTTATCTCTATCCAGTTCTCCGGGAACATGGCTGTCATCCGCACCAAACCAGGCTATGCCAGCAGCATCGCCTACAACATCGACAACAGCGAGATACCGTATATCCTCGGCACTATCGCTGGCGACGACACCATCTTTATGGTGATTCAAGAGAACATTGATGAGCACGACGTGGTGACAGCACTGAAAAAGGTGGTTCCCAATATGGTTTAGACGGAAGTCTGCCCATCCACTCATCATACCTAATATATATATCCTAGTATCATACAGCAAAACAGAAAACATCGCTTCCCGACATCCACCACGCTGGAAACCGACAGAAGCAAGAATAAACGGATTAAAACCAATGGCAAACGAAACAATCAAAGTGTTAGTGGCCGACGCCTCGCATGAGAAATATGTCGACACCATATTGCAGACCATCGCCGATGCCGCCAAGGTCAGGGGCACAGGCATCGCCAAGCGTACACACGAGTATCTGGCAACAAAGATGAAGGAGGCCAAGGCCGTCATCGCCCTCGATGGTGACCACTTTGCAGGATTCAGTTACATCGAGACCTGGGGCAACAAACAGTATGTGACTACCTCGGGACTCATCGTACACCCCAACTACCGCCACCTCGGCGTGGCCAAGAGAATCAAGGACATGACCTTCTCACTGGCACGCACCCGATGGCCCCACGCCAAAATTTTCAGTCTGACGAGCGGTGCAGCCGTGATGACAATGAACACCCAACTGGGTTACCAGCCAGTCACCTTTGCCGACCTGACCGACGACGAGGCCTTCTGGCGGGGCTGCGAGGGTTGTATCAACGTGGATGTGCTCCACCGCACCGACCGCAAGTATTGCATCTGCACCGCCATGCTCTATGACCCCGAGGAGCACCTGCCTGCCAAAATCCCCCAGGACGTGCTCGACCGAATCAAAAAACTGGATAGCTGAATCCTTGACGGAACAGCCCCAACGCCCCCATTCCACAACAAAAGTAACGAATAATCAGAATCAATAAAAAAACAGATACAAAATATGAAGAAAAAAGTAGTAGTCGCCTTTTCAGGCGGATTGGACACCTCCTACACCGTGATGAAACTGAAGGAGGAAAGATATGACGTTTATGCCGCCTGCGCCAACACAGGCGGATTCAGTCCCGAACAGCTGAAGAAGAACGAGGAGAATGCTTACAAACTCGGTGCCGTGGCCTACGTGACCCTCGACGTGACCCACGAGTACTATGAGAAGTCGCTGAAATACATGATTTTCGGCAACGTGCTTCGCAACAACTGCTATCCCATCTCTGTTTCCTCGGAACGCATCTTCCAGGCCATCGCCATCGCACGCTATGCCAAGGAGATAGGTGCCGATGCCATCGCCCACGGCTCAACAGGTGCCGGCAACGACCAGATCCGCTTCGACATGACCTTCCTCGTGATGGCTCCCGGTGTGGAGATTATCACCCTCACCCGCGACCAGAAACTCACGCGAAAGGAAGAGGTGGACTATCTGAACGAACACGGATTCTCAGCCGACTTCACCAAACTGAAATACTCCTACAACGTGGGCATCTGGGGCACCAGCATCTGTGGCGGTGAACTGCTCGACCCCACCCAAGGACTGCCCGAAGAGGCTTATCTGAAGCATGTCACCGCACAGGAGCAGGAAGCCCTGCTGCGCATCACCTTCGACAAGGGTGAGATTGTAGCCGTGAACGATGAAGCGTATGACGATAAGGTGGCTGCCATCCAGAAGATTGAGGAGATTGGTGCCTCCTATGCCATTGGCCGCGATGCCAACGTGGGCGACACCATCATCGGCATCAAGGGACGTGTAGGCTTCGAGGCCGCCGCTCCCAAACTCATCATCGAAGCCCACCGCCTGCTGGAGAAGTCAACGCTGAGCAAGTGGCAGCAGTACTGGAAAGACCAGGTGGCCAACTGGTATGGCATGTTCCTGCACGAGAGCCAGTATCTGGAGCCTGTGATGCCCGACATCGAGGCGATGCTCACCTCCTCACAGCGCAACGTGAGCGGTACGGCCATCCTCAAACTGCGCCCCTACGGCTTCGAGACCGTGGGCATTGACTCGGCCAACGACCTGACAAAGTCGAAGCTCGGCGAGTATGGCGAGACCCAGACGGGATGGACCGCCGACGAGGCCAAGGGCTTCATCAAGGTGTCGAGCACCCCGCTGAGAGTATATTACGGTATTCATCCAGACGAAAAAAGATAATTGATTATGAGAAAGAGATTTGTATTGTCGCAGACCGACAAGAAGTTGGGAGGCGTATGCGGTGGACTGGCCGACTATTTCGGCATCGATTCACTGATTGTCAGACTGGCCTTCGTAGCGCTCATCCTCGGATGGGGTTCTGGCCTGCTCCTGTATATACTGCTGTGGATTCTCGCTCCAAAACAATAGGCCGATGATGACGACAACAAGCAACGGATGCTGTCAAGAGATGACGGCAGAGAAGAACAAGAAAGTGCGCGTGGGCATCCTCGGAGCCGCAGGATATACGGGTGGTGAACTCATCCGGCTGCTCCTCAATCACCCCCAGGCTGAGATTGTCTTTGCCAACTCGGAGAGCAATGCCGGAAACCCAGTGACCGACGTACACGAGGGACTCTATGGCGACTGCGAACTGCAGTTCACCTCAGAGATGCCCTTCGAGAAAGTGGACGTGGTTTTCTTCTGTTTCGGACACGGCAAGAGTGAGGCCTTCCTCCGCGAGCATGCGATTCCCGCACAGGTGAAGATTATCGACCTGGCCCAGGATTTCCGCCTGGAGGCTCCCGGCAACGACTATGTCTATGGTCTGCCCGAAATCAACCGTGAGCGCATCGCCAACGCCCAGCATGTGGCCAACCCGGGATGCTTCGCCACCTGCATCCAACTGGCACTGCTGCCCGCCGCTGCCATGGGCATCCTCAACGATGACGTGGCCGTGAACGCCATCACGGGCAGTACCGGTGCCGGACAGAAGCCAGCCGCCACTACCCACTTCTCCTGGCGCATGGGCAACATGAGCATCTACAAGGCATTCAGCCACCAGCATGTACCCGAAATCAGACAGAGCCTGCGCCAGGTTCAGGGAAGGCTCGATGCCGCCATCGACTTCATCCCCTACCGCGGCGACTTCGCCCGCGGCATCTTCGCCACCAGCGTCATCAAGACCGACAAACCCATCGACGAGATAGTGGAAGCCTACAAGGCGTTCTACCGTGATGCTGCCTTCACCCACTATGTGGACAAGGCCATCGACATGAAACAGGTGGTGAACACCAACAAAGCACTCGTGCATTGCGACAAATATGGCGACAAACTGCTCGTCACCTCTACCATCGACAACCTGCTCAAGGGAGCTGTGGGACAGGCCGTGCAGAACATGAACCTGATGTTCGGTCTCGACGAGAAGGCAGGTCTGGCCCTCAAGCCCAGCGCCTTCTGATACACCTTATTACATATAACATAAGAGAACCATGAAACTATTCGACGTTTATCCCCTCTTCGATATCAACATCGTGAAAGGTGAGGGATGCAAGGTGTGGGACGATAAAGGGCAGGAGTATCTCGACCTCTATGGCGGACACGCCGTCATCAGCATCGGCCACTGCCATCCCCACTACGTAGAGAGGCTTACGGCGCAGCTGAACCGCCTGGGCTTCTATTCCAACTCGGTCATCAACCGTCTGCAAGAACAGTTGGCCGGGCGCATCGGTCAACTCTCAGGCTATGACGACTACCAGCTATTCCTCATCAACAGCGGTGCCGAGGCCAATGAGAACGCACTGAAACTCGCCTCGTTCAAGAACGGACGCACCCGTGTGCTCTCCGCTGCCAAGGCTTTCCACGGCCGTACCTCGCTGGCCGTTGAGGTGACCAACAACCCGAAGATTATCGCCCCCATCAATGCCAACGGCCACACCACCTATCTGCCCCTCAACGACCTGGAGGCCTGGCGTCAGGAACTGGCCAAGGGCGATGTCTGCGCCTGCATCATTGAGTGCATCCAGGGCGTGGGCGGCATCCAGCTCGTGAGTGAGGAGTTTGCCCAAGGTCTTCAACAACTCTGCCACGAATATGGTGCGGTGCTCATCGCCGATGAGATTCAGTGCGGCTACGGCCGCAGCGGACGCTTCTTTGCCCACCAGTGGCTCGGCATCCGTCCCGACCTCATCACCTGTGCCAAGGGCATCGGCAACGGTTTCCCCATGGGAGCCGTGCTCATCTCGCCCGACTTCAAGCCCGAATACGGACAGCTCGGCACCACCTTCGGCGGCAATCA
>JAEDMP010000035.1 GCA_016302965.1 Bacteroidaceae bacterium | reverse complement strand
TTTTGCTTATGCAAAGATATATATTGTTTGTCCTCTTTCTGTGCCTGCAATGGGTGGCCCAGGGACAGACGGACTATGAATACAGATACTGGTTTGACAAGGACGAAGCCAATATGCAGACGGGGACATTCACTCCCGGCTCCTTGCACTTGGACGTTGACTTGTCAACATTGGATGCTTCACTCCACACGATTCATATACAAGTGAAAGACAGCGAGGGAGAATGGAGCAGTCCTGTGAGCCGGTATTTTGTACGCAAAGCCACCGCTCTCACACCGCTTGTCTATTGGTTGGACAATCAGGTGCAACCTTCGGAAATGTCAGCACAGAGCGGACATTTCGACCTTGACGTCTCCGCCTTGGACGATGGCCTGCACTTTCTGCGCTTGCAGCTGTCCCAACTCACCGAGGGCAGTTCGTCTCCCGTCACGAGATTCTTCATCAAGACTCCCATACCCCATCAGACATCGCTGCTCAGCTGGATTGATGACGACCATGAGAATGTCAAAAAGTTGGAATACAATGGCGGTAAGCCATTCCTGTTGGACGTTTCGGAGATAGCCGATGGTTTCCACGTGCTCTATCTGCAGGCAATGGGAAAAGGCGGTTTGTCGATGCCTACGACCAAGATGTTTATCAAGATTCCCCAGACGGAAGGCGTGAGCTATCTCACCTGCGCCTGCTCCGTGGATGGCAAACTGTTCAAGACAGAACAGGTGTCGTCAAAGGGAGGAGTGGTAAACTGGAATCTGGATGTGGCATCGCTCTCGCAGGGCATCCACAACCTGCAGGTTCAGGTGCTGACCCCAACAGGAGCGGCCACCAATGTGTCCAATCACTTCTTCTTCCGAGCCGTCACCCAGCAGGAACTCAGCAACATGAAACTGGTTTACAGTCTTGATGGCAACGAGTTCCATTCGGCAACGGGCGATGCTGCCAATGGTGTGTTCCATTTTGATGTGGATGTGGCATCGTTGGAAGACGGTCTGCACCGCATCATCTACCAACTGGCGAGTGAGAGCGGTGCCTCCACCAAGGTGAACACCTCTTTCTTCTGGAAGACTCCCATCGGTGGAAACGGCATCACGGAATACCGATACTGGCTGAACGACAACGAGGCAAACGCCCAAATGAAAACATTGGACAAGCGGGTGTCGCCCTTCTCCTTGGTCACCTTGCTCCCCGTAGACAGCGAGCCCATCCGCAGCTCCTGCTTCCAGTTTGAGGTGAAGAATGGAGTTCCCATGATGTATGCCAAGAACGATTTCCACATTGCCTTCTACGATGCCTCCTCACGAAGGGTTGACGAGACCAGGCAGTTTGTGGATTACAATGTGTCGCAGAAGGTGGAAGACATTGCCGACCTGCAAGCCACACAGACCTTCACCCGACCAGAGGCCAACACCGTGAAATGGTATAAGTTTGAAGGAGAGAGGGGCGACAGCGTGGCGTACAGAAGTTCGCTTGCCACCTCGTTGCAGTTGTTTGATGGCTCAGGCAATGTGTTATATGAAGCCGACGGATCGAAATCAGTCGTAAACGGAGGTTCACACCTGCCTGCCAACGGCACCTATTATCTTGCAGTGCATGATGTGACCGCTACAAGAAGTACACAGATGAAATTGGACTTTGCCCATATCGACAAGTTTGACCTGTTCTCCACGTCGAAGGTGGAACTGGGTGTGTTGCCTTGCGTACAGATTATCGAGCTTGACGGTAACGGATTTGACAATCTGAAATCCGCCACGCTCAGTATGGGCGACCACGTCATCAAGGTTGACTCCATTGGATGCACCGACAAATCGAAGGCCAGACTCTACATGAAGTTCCTGGGCGAAGAAACGTATGGCCATTATGACCTCACACTGAATTTTGATGACGGCGAAGAGAAACGTACCATAACCCAAAAAGAGTACGTACAGCTCACGACACCCAACTTCAAGGACATCAGCATCGAGATAAGCGACCCGCGCGCTGTGGCCGATCCTTATCCTGTGACCATCAAGTTGACCAACACGAGCAACATCAGCTATCAGGCCATACCTTTCTATTTCGGTATCGACCATATAGAAAGGATGCAAAGCGTGAAGTACATGGACTTTGCTGTCGGTGCCACGAAAGAACTATATGATAATGGTATAAAGACGAGCTTCATATATGACAGTTTCCGCGACAACAACATTCCTACTGCCGTCGTGCCTACTTTGATTCCCGAGCTGTTGCCGGGTGAGAGCATGACATTTACGCTTGGCGTGAAGACGGGTGCTCACCAACTGTTTACCACATACGCATGGACAGGAACACCTTGGAATCTGTTGGGTCCGGAGGTTACCGCGTTCCTGAGCGGAGAATCCGGCGGCAGTTCTGGCAGTGGCAGTTCTGGCAGTGGCTCCGGTGGTAGCACAGGCGGAGGTTCCAGCAGTGGCGGCTCCGGTAGTGGAGGTAGTTCTGGCAGCGGTGGTTCCGGCAGTGGTAGTTCCGGCAGTGGTAGTTCCGGAGGCATCATTCCCGGCGGTGGTTCGGGTGGTTCCAGTTTCATACCTCCAGCAGGCGGCATCTTCAACGGATGTTCCATGGATCCCTGTTCGTTTGCAGGTGCAGCTGGAGACCTTGAAGAGTGTGCCTGTGGAACCATGCTGGCATTGGGTGGTACGCTTGGCGGCATCCAGAATGCCTTGCAGAACATGCACAACAGGGCAATGAGGCAACAGCTTGCACAAAGTGGACTGTTTGACAATCCATACGACTACTTCCCCAACCATTACCTACCCTCACCCAGCGACCTGTTATGGTATTGGATGCAGCATTGTCTGCCAGGACTGGCTGGTCAGGCAGCCTCAGCCTACAACGGCATGGCGGGCATGCTGAACAACAACAGCTGTCCCGACCCGACCCAACATCTGTGCAATCCGTTTAATCCTGGCGACCCCAACGAGATGCATGGATACGTTTCCGAGGCTGGCAGCAAGTATGTATCGGCAGCGGTTACAGATGTCAACTATTCCATTGAGTTCGAGAACAATCCCGAGATTGCCAATGCCTCGGCACACAGGATTGTAGTCAGAGATACATTGGATGCCCAACTGTTTGATTTGGCCTCGTTCAAGCCAACCAAAGTCCAGATTGGCGAACAGATGATGGAGTTGGATGGTGAACAGAATTTCACCAAGACCATGGATATGCGACCTGCCATCAATGCAATAGCCCAGATTGACCTGTCGTATGACACGAAAACAGGTATTGCCCAATGGACCATCTCGTCGCTCGACCCGATGACCATGGAAGAGACCTTTGACATCATGCAAGGAGTTCTTCCCGTGAACAACGGAGGAAACGGTTTGGGCTTCCTGAACTTCGACATCAGCCTGAAAAACCAGATGGCCGACGGTGATACGTTCAGCAACAAGGCTGGTATTGTCTTCGACTATGAAGAAACCATCATGACACCTATTTGGACGAACATCGTGGATGCCGTTTCTCCGACCAGCCACGTGCTTAGCATAGAGAAGCGTAATGACAGTATTCTCAACATTAAGGTTGAAGGCAACGACGAACGCTCGGGTATCTGGAAATATGAGGTCTATGCCCAATATGGCAAGGATGATCCCTGGTGGAAGATTGGAGAATGCTCCGCTGATTCCGCCCAGGTGGATTTCAGATGCTACAATGGCATCGACTATGGCTTCTGCGTGCTCGCTACCGACTCCGCTGGCAACGTGGAGAGCAAGGAACTGGCACGCGAGGCAAGCATCCAGACCTACAAAGTTGGAGATGTCAATGGTGACGATGTGGTGAACACCTACGACATGATGCTCGTACAGAGCAAGTATCTCGGCGAGGATGTGAGCCTGAATGCGAATGCGGCAGATGTGAATGAAGACGGCGTGATAAACACTTATGACGCCATGCTCATACAAGACATTTACCTCTCTACAACTTCGGCCTCTAAACTGGCACGTACTCTTCAGTAAGAAAACGAAAACAAATATTAGAATGAAAACAATTAAGTATCTTATCTGTTTGCTCGCACTGATTACAGTGCGGGCAAACGCACAGTCCACGCTCGAAGTGTGGACGGAAAAGTCCACGGAGATTACTGCCGATGGGACTACAGTGACGTATCTGACCTTCTACCAGAAGGACCCTAACATCAACTACATATCCTTTCAAGCGGTTATCACTGTGCCAAAGGGTATCAAGATTAACCAGACAAAGTCAGGACGCCTGACTGTCAACGACATCAAGTTATGCCAAGACAGGGTTTATGACCACACCATCGCATGCAATCTGGCTGACGAGAATACGATTAAGATTTCGGCAATGTCATCTGAACTTCGGGAGTTGTATCCAGATGATGAAAACCACAATCCTGTAGAGAAACTTTTCACCATCGGACTGGTGGGTGACCCTTCGATGTATAACGGCAGCTACGAAATTGAGATTTGGGATTGGTTGTTCACCTACAGGGACAAGGCTGACAACCAACTCAAGCACAATGACCCCGAGCCGATATACATGCAGATGACCGTTACTGGCGGCCAGGATTTTCCGGGTATCGACTATGTGCTGTCCTCGCATCAGTGGGGCACGCTGATTCTGCCCTTCAGTTGCGAGATTCCAAACGGGATGTCCGCCTATACATGCGAGGGTATCAGCGATGACAACAAACTGATACTGAGCAAACACAACTCGTTCCAGGCCAACGTCCCCTACATCGTTGGCGGCACTCCGGGCAATTACCATCTGAACGGAACCTACTGTGCCTTTAAGGATGTTTACTCAACGGAGTACATGACCGGTGTTTATGTAGAAACGGAAGTGCCACAAGGGGCGTATGTGTTGCAGAACCATGAGGCCACTTCGGGATTCGGATTCTACCGGGTAGGTTCGACAGCCGTGAACTGCCCTGCCTACAGATGTTATCTGACGCCCATGGCTGCAAGTGTCATGATGTTTTCACTGGGTAATGACAACATTTCAACCCAGATCAATACACCCGAAACGGACGATGACTCCTCTCCCATCTATACGATTGACGGAAAATATGTAGGAAAGGGTGGAGACAACGGCAATCAGTTCCATCGTCTTCCGAAGGGTGTGTATATCAAGAACCAAAAGAAAATCCTTAATAAATAAGCCAAAATGAAAAAGAAAACCTATTCCAAACCCGTCATGTATGTATACGAGAGCAAACCGGTATCTCTGTTGCAGAGTTCGATTATCATTTATGATGAGGAGGCTGATGAATATGAAGTATATTAACCGATACTATTCATCACACTTTGACATACAACTGTTAGGGAAAGCCTAACTGCGAGAGGGGTGAACAGGAGGATTCCTGTTCATCCCTCTATCCTTTCCGTTTGGCCAATGCCTTGTTCTCGGCTTCCTCCATGATTTCACGCTCTCCAGGTCCCTTGTCGTTGATGCCACAGAGATGGAGGATGCCATGGATGATGACCCGATGGAGTTCCTCTTCGTAGGTCTTGCCAAACTGCTCGGCATTGGTGCGCACGGTGTCAAGACTGATGACCAGGTCGCCGTTGATGCGGTCACCCTCGTCGTAGTCGAAGGTGATGATGTCGGTATAATAATCGTGACCAAGATATTCACGGTTGACCTCGAGAATCTTCTCGTCGTCGACAAACATATAGCCAATCTCGCCTACCTTGCGGCCATAGTCGGCTGCCACGGCCTTGATCCATGCCGTGGTCTCACGTTTCTTGATGTTGGGCATCTTCACACCCTCGCAGTTGTATGTAATCATCTTATCGGAATAATAAACTATTAGACAAAAAATACGTTGTTCTTCAGTATCGGAAAACAGCCTCACTGCTCCTCGCGTACATAATCCACCGCCCGGTTGATATAGTCGAGGAAGGGTTTGGTGGAGCGGAATCGCTCTGCCACCCGCTGGGCAAGATGAGGCTGAAGGATAAAGTCATCATCAGCATCGGCAAGGAGGCAATAGTTCTTCAGCCTCATCCAGTCGGCATAGGGCGCATCGGCAGGATAATCGCGGGGCACACGCTTGAGGGCTCCCTCCATATCCACCCGGAAATCGGAAGGAATACGGGCAAGAATCTCCTCACTGAACTCCTGCCAGCCATAACTGATATCCTCGCGCAGAATCTTCACCACTGCAGATTCATAACAGTAGTTGCCGGCGGCAAGCATGTGGGCCTGGGGATAACTGCCAGAGGTGCCGGTGCCCACATGGAAATAGTAGCCGGCATGCATCGATTTCTTGCCACCCTTGGCAAGGAAGGCACCGAAATGGGTCTTGTAGGGCGACTTGTCCTGACTGAAACGGGTGTCACGATAGATACGGTAGGTACAGTCGCGCAGGGTAAGCTGGGCGATATCGGGATCGTACGCACCAATCTCACGGATGAGTTCTTCGCAGAAGGCATTCCATTTCTTCTGCACGAAGAGATAACGCTCCTTGTGGGCATGAAACCACTCACGGTTGTTGTTCTGCTCCAAGTCGCGCAGAAAAGCCAATACTTCTTTCATATCGCAGGTTCTTTTTCTTGATATCTAACAATGATGTCTAACAATAATGCCTGACAATGAGGATGCTCAGTTCGTAGAGTAGATACATGGGTGCCGAAACGGCCAGAAGGGTGAACACATCCGACGTGGGGGTGATGACGGCAGCCACAGAGAGAATCAGCACGATGGCATGGCGGCGGTAACGGCGCATGAAGGCAGCGCTGAGGAAACCCAGTTTGGCGAAGAGCCAGCAGAGAACGGGTATCTCGAAGACAATGCCCAACGAGAGGGTCAAGGTCATGAGGGTGCTGATATAGGAGTCGAGCGTAATCATATTGGGCACGTCGGCCTGCACCTGATAGGTGCCCAGGAAACGGAAGGTGAGCGGAAAGACCAGCAGATAGCTCACAGCCACCCCCACCATGAAGAGCAGATAGCCGAAGCCCACCACCCGCACCACATAGTGGCGCTCACGGGCATAGAGCGCAGGCGAGACAAAGCGGAACAACTGGTAGAGGATATAGGGCGAGGCGAGTATCACGCCCACACTCATCGCTGTCTTGACATGGATGAGAAACTGTTGTGCCAGTCCGGTATTGACCAGCTGCACGCTCAACGCCTCCTCGCCGGGCAGACGGCCACCTGAGACCTCAGAGAGTGCCGTCAGGAGTCGCCATAACACAAAGTCGGGCTCCTTGGGTGCCAACACCATGGCAAAGAGGGGCTCCTTGAACAGGAAGGTAAGGATGCCGAAGGCTACCGTCACCACCACGATCTTGATGATGGCCGCACGCAGGATGTCGAGATGGTCCCAAAAGGTCATGTCCACTTACTGCTCCTCCTTGGGCTCCCCTTTCTTCTCAGGCCTGGACTCTGCCTTGGTCTCGTCTTTGATCTCCTCCACTTCATTCATTCCCTCCTTGAAGGAACGCACGCCCTTGCCCAAGCCCTTCATGAGTTCGGGAATCTTCTTGCCGCCGAAAAAGAGCAGTACGACCAAGGCGATGAGCAGCACTTCCTGGAATCCGATGCCGCCGATGAAAAGGATAATCTGACTGGATATAATCTGCATAATGGATATGTTTGTTCTGGATGATTGTTGTTTTCCGACGGGATTACCACTCGGGGTGCTGCCTCATCTGCTCTATGAGAGCCGAGATGCGGTGGAGTTCACGGGGTATCTTGATGCGCTGCGGACAATGGGACACACACTGGGAGCAACCTATACAATGGTCAGCCTGACGCACCTTGGGAATGGCCCGGTCGTAGCTCACGAGATAGGCCCGTCGCGCCTTTCGATAGTTGGCATCCTGGGTCTCATGAGGAATATTTCCTTCGTTGAGACACTTGTTGTAATGATGGAAGATGCCGGGGATATCGATACCATAGGGACAGGGCATACAGTAGTCGCACTCGTTGCAGGGCACGGTGTCGAGACCGGCAATCTCGCCTGCCACCTCCTGCAGGAAAGCCATGTCCTCATCGCTGAGGGGGGAAAGCGGACAGTAGGAGCGCAGGTTATCCTGCAGATGCTCCAGCAGCGTCATGCCGCTCAGCACGGTGAGCACACCAGGGAAGGTGCCGGCAAAGCGGAACGCCCACGAAGCGACACTCCGCTCGGGTTCGCGCTGCTTCAGACGCGCCACGATATAGTCGGGCACCCGGGCCAGACGTCCGCCCAGCAGAGGCTCCATGATCACAGCCGGAATGTTCCGTTTCTGCAGTTCAGCATAAAGGTATTCGGCATCCACATTATTGGGATTGGTGGCCTTGGCATGCTGCCAGTCGAGGTAGTTGAGCTGTATCTGCACGAAGTCCCACCGGTACTTGTCGTGCTGTTCCAACAGATAATCGAACACCTTGACATCGCCGTGGAAGGAGAAGCCGAGATTGCGGATGCGCCCCTTCTTGCGTTCCTCCATGAGAAAATCAAGAATGCCATTGTCAATATAGCGTTTGTGCAACTCCTCCATACCGTCGCGTCCGGTACCTACGGCATGCAGCAGCATGTAGTCGATATAGTCTGTCTGCAGTTCACGGAACGAGTTGCGGTAAATCTCCAAGGAACCCTCACGGCTCCAGGTGGCGGAATTGAAGTTGCTCAGTTTGGTGGCGATGAACACCTTCTCGCGCGGATAGCGTTTGAGGGCGATGCCCGTAGATCGTTCAGAGAAGCCTCGGCAATAGGCGGGCGAGGTGTCGAAATAGTTAACCCCATGCTCGATGGCATAATCCACCAGGCGGTTGACAGCCTCCTGGTCTATCTCCTCTTCATCCTCCTTGCCGGGTACTGGATGATGGGGCAGTCGCATCATGCCATAGCCGAGGAGCGATACCTTGTCGCCCGAGGTGGGCGATGTGCGCATCTGCATCTGGTCTTTCGGAATGGCTCCTTGTGCCTGATGGCCAGTAGAGGTCCCTTCTTCTTTCTTTCCCGTACACGAAGCGATGCCGACAGTAGCCAGTCCGGCCAATCCGAGGGTTTTCAGGAAGTCACGTCGCGATATATCTGCCATGATTCAATCGATGATTAGATGGATGATGAAAAGTGATTTGACTTTTAATAGGTGCTCTGGCGCTCATGCCCTTCCACATAGATGGCACTGAAGGGGCGCGCAGGACAGAGGTTCTCGCAGGCACCGCAACCGATGCAACGCTCGGTGTTGACAACGGGTATCCTCATCGAATGCTCGTCGGCGGCATCACTGGGCACCATCTGGATGGCTCCCGTCGGACAATGGCGGGCGCAGTTGCCGCAGGCCACCCCGTCAGTCAAGGGTATGCAGTTTTTCCGCACCCAAATGGCATGACCGATACGGGTGGACGATTTCTCTTCACGGGTAATGGGACGGATGGCATCCGTAGGACACACATCGGCACAGCGGGTACACTCGGGACGACAGTAGCCCCGCTCATAAGATGCCTCGGGCTGCATCAGCCGCGCCAGGTCACTGCTGGGACGCAGCACACCATTGGGACAGGCCGAGACACACAGCTGACAGGCCGTGCAATGCTGGGCAAAATGCCGGGCACTGAAGGCTCCGGGCGGAAGGATGGGCATGGAACGATGGGGAGCCACCTTGTCCTCGACGACAGCCAATCCACCATCCACCTTCTTCTGCTGTGCATCGATGGTGGCCGTTGTGGCTATCAGTGCCGTGGCTGTGAGGAAGGAACGGCGACCCTTGTCAGGGGCGGCATCGTCAGGTGACGAGGTGGCTGCAGATGGCCTATCAGGCCTGTGGGCAGATGGGCTCCAGCCATATTTCAGGGAGATGGCCCCATGCTTGCAGTGGCCAATACAGTTCATACAGGCCACACAGCGGCTATAGTCGATGGCATGGTGAGGACTGTCGATACACGAAGCCTTGCATTTTTTGCCGCAGAGACCACAGCGGTTACACTTGCTCTCGTCAATCCTGACTTTGAAGAGTGAATAGCGTGAGAGGAAACCGAGCAGGGTGCCTACGGGACAGATGGTGTTGCAATAGCTGCGCCCGCCCCGCCATGCCAGCACAAAGAGCAGGAGGAAGGTGGCGAGGGCTATGAGCAACGTAGGCATCGACTTGAGCCAGACGTCAGTCTCGTAGAAGGCATAGCTTTCGGCCCGTTCGGCCAGCAGGGCCAACCCGTTGTTGCACCAGCGGTAGATGGGTGCCAGCAGATGGGCAGCAATGCGACCATAGGAACTGTAAGGGGCTATCAGACTGGCCATGGCCGTCAGCCCGCTCAGCAGCAGGGCGACAAACACCCCCAGCACGCCCCACCGGAGCCAGCGCTTTTCGGGCGAATAGGAATAGGGCAGTTTCTTGCGACCAACCTTTCTGCCAATCCAGGCCATGATGTCCTGCATCACGCCCAACGGACAGATGACGGAGCAGTATATACGACCGAAGATGAGGGTCAGCAACAGCAGGGTCACAACGACAACCACGTTCAGAGCGAGCACAGCGGGCAGAAACTGTATCTGCGCCATCCATGCCAACCAGTGGTGGGCCCACCCGGTGAAGTCGAGCAGCAGGAGGGTCACTCCCACAAAGAAAAAGGCGGCAAGAGCCAGTCGGATTCTTCTCAGCATCATGATTGGATAAATAAAATAGGTTTCTTGCGGTATACAGGGTTGCAAAGTCGCTATGGTTGCGACTCGCCCTCGATATACTCCTCCATGAAGATGTGCTCGCCATCATACACCACGTAGGTGAACTGCGTAATCCAGTCGCCGAGAATCATCATCCGCACCTTCTTGGAGAGCTGGAGGTCGAGTTCGATATGACGGTGGCCATAGATGAAATAGTCCACATTCTCATGGGTCTTGATATACTGTTTGGTGAAGAGCACCAGCGGTTCCTTGTGCTCTCCCATATAGGGCGGTTCCTCACCGTTGCGGCGCTTCATGCGGCTGTGCTTCGCCCAGGTGAGACCGAACCACATCCCCCAGCGAGGATGGATTGAGGAGAAAAGCACCTGGCACAGGCGGTTGCGGAAGACGCTGCGGATGAACTGGAACTTGCGGTCAGGGTCGCCCAGCCCATCGCCATGGTCAAGAAAGAAAATCTTGCCATAGATTTCGGTGGTAAGAGGCTGTTTGTGGAGAATGACACCACATTCCTTCTCCAGATAGTCATAGGCCCAGATGTCATGGTTGCCGATGAAGAAATGCACCTCCACCCCATTATCAGTCAGTTCGGAGAGTTTGCCGAGAAAGCGGCTGTAACCTCTTGGCACCACATATTTGTATTCATACCAGAAATCGAACATGTCGCCCAAAAGATAAACGGCAGCCGCCTTATGCTTGATGCTGTCGAGAAAGCGCACCAAACGGCGCTCGTGCATGCGGCTATGGTCGATGGCCCATGAACCGAGATGGGCGTCGGAAAGGAAATATACATTCTTCATTGCGCGTCACTGTTTCGTAGGTTTTCAGTCGAGTCCGAGTTCTACCCGGGCCTCTTCCGACATCATACTCTGATCCCAGATGGGCTCCATCACAAAATTGATGTTCGAAGCCTTCACCCCTTCGACGGTCTCCACCTTCTGCCGCACATCCTCAAGGATGAAATCGGCTGCCGGACAGGTGGGCGAGGTGAAGGTCATGTCGATATCCACCTCTCCTGTCTCCTTGACATCCACCTTATAGATGAGTCCCAGGTCATAGATATTGACGGGTATTTCAGGGTCATAAACGGTGCGGAGCACATCCACAATGCGCTCTTCTATCTTGGTTTTTTCTTCTGCTGTCATCATGATGTTTCAACTATTTGCTGCAAATTTACAGATTATCGGGCGAAGCACCAAATAAAACGGCCATAAATTTTAGGTTGACACCTCACAATCGCGTTGGAAACCACCCAGCAGCTAACGGGCATTGGCGATGTCATCACCTTATTATATATACGCGCGCACATTGGAAAGGCAAACCACTCATGGCAAAAAGGCAAAAAAAGAGGAGATGAAGTGTTTGATACTCCATCTCCTTGCTTTTTCTCTTACAGTAAAAAAGAGAGCTACGGATTGTTACTTTCCGTGATGCTCGTCGGATACTGTCAACTTCTTGCGGCCCTTGGCGCGACGAGAAGCCAATACTCGACGGCCGTTCTTGGTTGCCATTCTCTCACGGAAGCCGTGCTTGTTCACTCTTCTTCTGTTGTGCGGCTGAAATGTTCTTTTCATCTTATTTAATCGATTTTATGTTATAATTCCACGCTTTTGGGTTGCAAAAGTACACATTTATTTCCAAACAACCAAAAGTTATACTATTTTTAGCACTAACTTTTATGTTTTTTTCAAAAAAAAGCGTAACTTTGCACCCGAAAAAGAAGATTTTCACATAAAATCAAGATAAAAGTTATATGATTAATTCACAAGACATTAAGAAAGGCACCGCCATCAGAATGGACGGAGGCATTTGGGTTTGTATCGATTTCCAGCACCGCAAGCCCGGAAAAGGCAACACGGTGATGAACACCAAACTGAAGAACGTGACCGACGGACGCGTGCTCGACCGCACCTTCCAGGTAGGCTTCAAACTGGAGGATGTGGTGATTGAACGCCGCCCCTACCAGTATCTCTACGAAGACCCCACGGGACGCATCTTCATGAACCAGGAGACCTTTGAGCAGATTCCCATCGCCAACGACCTCGTGATTGGCCACGAGTACATGAAGGAGAGCGACATCGTGGAAGTGGTGACCGACACCACCGATGGCACCATCCTCTATGCTGAAATGCCCGTAAAGACCACTCTCCGCGTGACCCACAGCGAGCCCGGCATCAAGGGCGACACCGCCACCAATGCCACCAAGCCCGCCACCCTTGAGACTGGTGTAGAGATTCGTGTACCCCTCTTCATCAACGAAGGCGACCTCATCCAGGTTGACACCCGCGACGGCAGCTATCTGCAGCGCATGAAGGAGTAATACCCGCTCCACCTGATACTGAACATAATTAGGAACGCACGTGAAATATTCAATCATTGTCCCCGTATTCAACCGTCCCGACGAGGTGGACGAGTTGCTGGAAAGCCTCTGCCATCAGCAGATGAAAGACTTCGAAGTGATTATTGTAGAAGACGGTTCGCAGGTGACCTGCGCCGATGTCTGCAAAAAATATGAGGGGCAACTGGACTTGAAGTATTTCATGAAACCCAACTCCGGACCCGGCATGAGCCGCAACTACGGCGCAGAACGGGCCCGGGGTGAATATCTTATCGTGCTGGACTCGGACGTGGTGGTGCCCGAAGGCTATCTCGCCGCCATCGAAGAGGAATTGCAACGCGAACCGGCTGACGCTTTCGGCGGTCCCGACCGGGCACACGACTCGTTTACCGACACACAGAAGGCCATCAGCTACTCCATGACCAGCTTCTTCACCACCGGAGGCATCCGGGGTGGCAAGAAGAAACTGGACAAGTTCTATCCCCGCTCCTTCAACATGGGCATCCGCAGGGATGTCTACCTGAAGCTCAACGGTTTTTCCAAGATGCGCTTCGGCGAAGATATCGATTTCTCCATCCGTATCTTCAAGGCCGGATGCCGATGCCGCCTGTTTCCCGAAGCATGGGTTTGGCACAAACGCCGGACGGACATGCGCAAGTTTTTCAGACAGGTATACAACAGTGGCATCGCACGCATCAACCTCTACAAGAAATACCCCGAATCGCTCAAACTCGTGCATCTGCTGCCCATGGTCTTCACCGTGGGAGTGATTCTGCTGTTCCTCATCGCCTGCACAGGCCGGGTGATGATGGTCTATGGCAACCCCGCCGATTTCTACTGCTGGTATGGGGTGGTGCTGGCAGCCCTGGCACCCATCATCCTCTACTCGCTGCTCATCCTCGCCGACTCTGCCTGGCAGAACAAGAGTATGCCCATCGGATTCATCTCTATCGGTGCAGCCTTCGTACAGCTGACCGGCTACGGACTGGGGTTCCTGCAGGCCTGGTGGAGACGTTGCGTAAGGGGAAAAGACGAGTTCCAGGCGTTTGAGAAGACTTTCTACAAATGAGCGATAAAAAATGAGCGATAAGAAATGAGCGATAAAAAATGAGCGACAAACTGGCTATCAACCAATGGGATGAGGAAGACCGTCCCCGGGAGAAACTCATCCGTCTCGGTGCCGAAGCGCTGAGCAATGCCGAACTGCTCGCCATCCTCATCGGTTCAGGCAATACCGAAGAGAGTGCCGTTGCACTCATGAGACGGCTCCTGAACGACTGCAACAACAATCTCAACACGCTGGGCAAAATGAACCTCGAAAGCCTCACCGCCTATAAGGGAATGGGGCCGGCCAAGGCCGTCAGCATACTCGCAGCCTGCGAACTGGGAAAACGCCGCGGAAGGGAAAAGGTGGAGGAACGCCCAAGAATCGACTCTCCCCAACGCATCTACGAGCTGATGCACCTCACGATGCAGGACCTTGACGTGGAAGAGGCATGGGTGCTGCTCCTGAACAACTCGATGAAACTAATCAAGAAGACCCGACTCTCGCATGGAGGCATCAGCGAGACCTCAGTCGATGTACGCATCCTGCTGAAAGAGGCACTGCTCAACAATGCCACCGTCGTTGCACTATGCCACAACCATCCCAGCCAACAGACACGCCCCAGCGCCGACGATGACCGGCTGACCAAACGTGTACAGGAAGCCTGCAAAATCATGCGCATCCATTTTCTCGACCATGTGATTGTCACCGATGGCAACTACTATTCCTACCAGGAAAACGGAAGACTGTAGGAACCCGACCACACTCAGAAAGTGATTCGAACGGGACGGTGAAAATCATCCAATCTACAGGATTGAAAAAAAACTCCGGATTTTGTCGTTATTCTCAAAAATAATCTCTAATTTTGCAAATAAAAACAAGAATAATGACTTCTCGTGACTTCTTTAGAAAACTGTTCAGCCGATGGGTCTGGGTAAATATCCTGGCCATGGCGCTCGTAGTCATTGCCCTCATCACGGGCGTGAAATACGGGCTGAACGCCTATACACACCACGGCGAGGCAATACTGGTACCCAACTTCAGGGGTATGAACATCGAGGAAGCCCGCAAACTCATGAACTCATACGGAGTAAACATCGAGGTGAGCGACTCGGGACGCAACAAAACGCTGCCTGCCGACTGCATCCTGCTGCAAAATCCAGTGGGCGGCTCTCACGTGAAATCGGGCAGAACGGTGTATGTAACCATCAACTCGCTCTCGTCACCCATGGTGGCCATACCCGACATCATCGACAACAGCAGCTTGCGCGAGGCAGAGGCCAAACTGAGAAGCCTGGGATTCACCCTGCTCTCACCCAAATATGTGGAGGGAGAGAAGGACTGGATATATGGCATCATCTGCCGAGGCAAAAACCTGTCGACAGGCGAAAAAGTAGCCACCGATGTACCCATCGCACTGGTAGTGGGTAGCGGAACATACGAAGATGACGAACAGCTGGACTTTGTGGGTGCCGACGGAGGAGATACACCTGGAAGCCAAGACGATTTTGAGATAGTGACCGAACCCGAAGACGGACTGCCGGGCAGCACCGTCAATATAGCAGAATAAGCAGGCATGACAGAACAGGAAGAAGAATTATTCGACCCCATAGAGATAATGGCAAATGCCGATACCCTGGATGATGTAGGCGACGAGGAGCAGCAACAACTCTATGAGCACTACCGCTTTGAGGTGGACCGTGGACAAGTGCCCGTCAGAGTGGATAAATTCATGTGCGAGAAACTGCAGCACTCCAGCCGCAACCGCATCCAGAAAGCAGCCGATGCCGGTTTTGTGCATGTGAACGAGAAACCGGTGAAGAGCAACTACAAGGTGAGACCGGGCGACATCGTCACGCTGATGCTCGACCGTCCCCATTTCGACACCTCCATCGAGCCAGAGGAGATTCCACTCGACGTTGTTTACGAGGACGACCAGCTGATGGTCATCCATAAACCGGCAGGCATGGTGGTGCATCCCGGATGCGGCAACTTCCACGGCACTCTGGTCAACGCCATCGCCTGGCATCTGCGCAACCTGCCCTCCTACGACCCCAACGACCCGCAAGTGGGACTGGTTCACCGTATCGACAAAGACACCAGCGGACTGCTGGTGGTAGCCAAGACTCCCGAGGCCAAGAGCCAACTGGGACTCCAGTTCTACAACAAAACGACGCACCGCAGTTACAACGCACTGGTATGGGGCAACTTCGTGGAAGATAGCGGACGCATCGAAGGCAACATCGGACGCGACCCCAAAGACCGCTTGCGCATGGCGGTGTTCGAACCCGACAGCGACATCGGCAAACCGGCCGTCACCCACTATCGGGTGATAGAACGATTCGGCTACGTGACTCTCGTAGAGTGTATTCTGGAGACAGGACGCACCCATCAGATCAGAGCCCACATGAAACAACTGGGGCATCCGCTCTTCGCCGACGAGCGCTACGGAGGAATGGAGATTCTGAGAGGCGAGCGCACGGCCAGCTACCGGCAGTTTGTGCAGAATGCCTTCCAGCTCTGTCCCCGGCAGGCACTCCACGCCCGCACTCTCGGCTTCGTGCATCCCACCACCCGACAGCAGATGGACTTTACCAGCAATCTGCCCGACGACATGGAGGCGCTCATCAGCAAATGGAGGAAATACACTTACCCCATGATGCATCCCGACAACCAGGAATAAAAAAACACCAAACAACAAGAAATATAACTATATCTCATCATGACAACATCCAAAAGAACCATTGCCATCGTCTGCGGTGGCGACTCCTCTGAACATGATGTATCCCTCCGCTCCGCCCAGGGACTCTACTCGTTCTTTGACAAGGAGCGTTACAATGTCTATATCGTAGACTTCAACCGCCTCGACTGGCGCGTCAATCTGCCCGACGGCACCTCGACGCCCATCGACCGCAACGACTTCTCTTTTCAGGAAAATGGAGAAACACACCACTTTGACTATGCCTACATCACCATCCACGGCACACCTGGTGAGAACGGACTGCTGCAGGGCTACTTCGACCTCATCGGCCTTCCCTACTCTACCAGCGGTGTACTGGTAGAGGCCCTCACCTTCAACAAGTTCGTGCTTAACCAGTATCTGCGCGGCTACGGCGTATCAGTAGCCGACAGCCTGCTCATCCGCAAAGGCTACGAAGAGGTAGCAAGCGAGGATGAGATTGAGGAGCGCATCGGTATGCCTTGTTTCGTGAAACCCGCAGCTGACGGCAGCAGTTTCGGCGTATCTAAGGTGAAGAACAAAGACCAACTGGCTCCTGCCATCCGCAAGGCCATGCTGGAGAGTTCCGACGTGATGGTGGAGAGTTATCTCGAAGGAACCGAAATCTCTATCGGCTGCTACAAGACCAAGGAGAAATCAGTCGTACTGCCCGCCACCGAAGTAGTGACCAACAACGAATTCTTCGACTATGACGCCAAATACAACGGACAGGTACAGGAAATCACTCCAGCCCGACTGAATCCCGATACCGCCCGACGCGTGGCTGAACTCACCAGCCATATCTATGACATCCTCCGCTGCAACGGCATCATCCGCATCGACTATATCATCGGAAAGGGCAAAGGCTCCAACGGTGAAGAGGTGGACAAAATCCACCTGCTCGAAATCAACACCACTCCCGGCATGACCCTCACCAGTTTCATCCCGCAACAGGTGAAGGCAGCAGGTCTGGAGATGAAGGATGTGCTGAGCGACATTGTAGAAAACCAATTCTGACACGAGGGCACAGCCCCTCGTGTTTCTTCCTATCAACATATTCATCAAGCTATTGTTTACTATGCTTCCTCCATCTATTTTTGACCCTATCCGACCCTTTGAGCCCGAAGAGCTCCCCGAGGTGTTCGAACGCCTGCTGGCCGACAGTCAGTTCAAGGCCATCGTGTCTTACATCTTCCCGCAGATGCCTTTCGAGGCTCTCGCTGCCAGGATGCGCCAATGCAAGAGCAACCTGGAGTTTCAGAAAACCTTCTGCTACGTGTTCCTGAAAGAACTGCTGCAGAAGGCGAGCAAGGGGTGCGACATCAACACTGATGCCATAGACAAAAGCCAGCGTTACACCTTTGTGAGCAACCACCGCGACATTGTGCTCGACTCGGCACTGCTCGATGTCATGCTCATCGAGGACGGATTCGACACTACCTGCGAGATTGCCATCGGCGACAACCTGCTGGCCGCCCCCTGGATCAAGGACCTGGTGAGGGTGAACAAATCGTTTATCGTTGAGCGTAGTGCCGGCATCCGGGAGATGCTGGCATCGAGCAAACGGCTCTCCGAATATATGCACTACGTCATCGGACAGAAACCCGACAACATCTGGATTGCCCAGCGCGAGGGACGCGCCAAAGACAGCAACGACCGCACCCAGCAGTCTATCCTCAAGATGATGGCCATGGGCGGCGAGGGCAGTGTGGTGGAGAGACTGGCCGCCCTGCATATCGTGCCGCTCGCCATCAGCTATGAGTTCGACCCCTGTGATTATCTCAAGGCACGTGAGTTCCAACTCAAACGCGACCAGCCTGGATGGAAGAAGACCAAACAGGATGATGTCACCTCGATGCAGACCGGCATCATGGGTTACAAGGGACACATCCACTACCATTGCGCCCCCTGTATCAACGATTATCTGAAAGAACTGGATCCTGCCATGCCCAAGGGTGCCGTGTTCGAAGCAGTGGCCCAACACATCGACCGACAGATCTTCCTCGGCTTCCGCCTCTATCCCAACAATTATGTGGCTGCAGACCTGTTGAACGGCAACGCTTCATTTGCTAACCACTATACGGCAGAGGAGAAAGCCCGCTTTGAGCAGTATCTCGCCGGACAACTCGCCAAGATTAACGATGTGCCCAATCCCGATACGGCCTATCTGCGTGAGATGATGCTGAAGATGTATGCCAATCCACTGTTCAACCAACTGGAAGCCCAAGCATGACACATAGACAGAACCTGTGCCGCCGCCATGGATATCCAGGCAGCAGGCTGATACTGGGGGCTATGCTCTCATTGACTGCACTGCTGTTGCCAACGTCTTGTGAAAACGAGGCCTACGACAGCGGCACAGGTGCCCTGTCACTCACCCAAGGTGACTTTGTGGAACTGCACACCAACACCGACTGCCAGATAACCGATGCGGAAACCGACCAAGGGCAGATGCTAACATTTACACAACCGGTGACCATGCGCTGGGCCAATCGCCCAGACACTACTTACCGCGCCATTCTCTACTATGACCTGCTGGATACATACAGCGAATCCGCCGCCTCAGCCATTGCAGTCACAGCCCGACCGGTCGGCATTTCCCAAGTGGCCACCCTGACCAATCCCATCCCCATCGCCAAGGTAAAGGAGATGCACACCGACCCCGTGCGGTTTGAGAGCGCATGGATGAGCAAAGGGGGAAAATACCTGAATCTCGGATTCTATCTGCTTACTGCCGACGTGAACGATTCGACACGGGTGCAGCAGGTAAGCATCGTGAGCGAAGGCATCAGCACAGACGCCAACGGACTGCGCACCGCTTCACTGCGCCTCTACCACGACCAAGGGGGTGTGCCCGAGTATTACTCGAGTAAGAAATATATCTCTCTGATATGCACGGAACTGGAATGCGACTCGGTCAGCATCAGTATCAACAGCTATCAGGGAGAGACCAAAAGGGTATTCGCCATCAGATAATCGAAAAAGAAGAGGTTACGGACGGGCTACGACCGAGGCCCTGAGGATGCGCACATCATCATACGGACGGTCTTCCTCGTCGGTAGCCTCCAGTTGGATGCGCTCCACTACCTCCAGTCCTTCCACCACCTCGCCAAAGACCGTGTACCCACCATCCAAATGGGGCGTTCCGCCTATCTTCTTATAGGTACGCACCATTTCGGGCGTGAGTTTCACGGGCGCACCATACAGGGTATCAAGCCGCGCCTGCATCTTCACCATATCGGGCGTGCTGAAACGTTTGCCCCACACAATATAGAAATGACCGGCACTCGACTCGCGATTGGGATTGACTTCATCCGGCTCACGGGCTGCCGCCAACACTCCCCGACGATGATAAATCTTGGGCAGACGGATTTCGGGTTGGATGGTGTAATCCAGATCATGGTCGCCCAACGACTGAGAAGGTTGGGCATAACGGCTGGTACTGTCACCACATTGTATCATAAAATTCTTGATGACCCGATGGAAGAGCAGCGAGTCATAGTAGTGGGCCTCGACCAGGCGCAGGAAATTGTCGCGATGGAGCGGGGTCTCGTTGTAGAGTTGCAGACGGATATTGCCCGAGGTGGTCTCCAACAACACCTCGTAACGTTTCTTGGCTTGAAGTTGGCCGACTGCCACTCCGCAGAAGACCAGCAATAGGGTAAGAATAGCTATTTTCATATTATATATAATAAGGTGTGAATGATAAGGCGGATTGATAAGGCGTGAATAATATGGTGTGAATAATACGGTGTGAATAATAAAGTGGCAACAATTCTTATAACGAGTGGCAAAGTTACACTTTTTTATAGAATCCCGTGCGCGAATCAGCAAAAAAACGCAATCTTTGCCCATTTTTTCTTTTATCAAGGATAAAAGCACTATCTTTGCAGAAAATTTGCGACATGAAAATTTGCGACATGAAGTTCAAGGAAATCATTGGCATCAGACAGGAAGAAAGATGGCCGGCAGCCCTTTTTATGTTGGTGGCGCTGGTGCTCAACATCATCTTCGTTGACAGGCAGAACTGTTACCTGCTCTCAGTGGAGCGGTGGCAGACGGACATGGTGGAACTGCTACGCCAGTTTCACATCTCGGGCTATGACCCCTATGCCGTCTTCTCACTCTGCCAGTGGGATGTCATCTACAACCCCTACCGCCATCCGCTCATTGCCCTGCTGCTCTGGCCATTGAGCCAACTCAATGCGGGAGTGGAATGGCTGACAGGCATGAACGCTGCGGCCGTCATCATGGCCATACTCGTGATGGTCAATGCCCTTTACGGCATGCTTTTCTTCAGACGCATCCTGCGGGAGGTCATCGGACTGGGCCAGACAGACACCCATCTGCTCACCGCCCTTTTCTATGCGATGGCCTATATTCTGCTGATGCTCTTCGTGCCCGACCATTTCACTTTCTCCATGACCTTACTCCTGCTCACGGCATGGCTGGCAGGACGCTACATGCAAAAGCGCAGGAAGTGGTGGAACGTGGCACCCCTCTTCTTTTTCGTAACGGGACTCACACTCACCAACAGCATCAAGGTGGGGCTGGCCGCCCTCTTTGTCAAAGGCTGGCGCTGCCTACGGCCACGTTACCTGTTTCTCGTCTTCCTGCTGCCTTTGGCATTGCTCTTAGGCATGGCCCATTACCAGTTCAAAGTCTTCTCTATTCCCAGGGCTGAGATCATGGCCAAGAAAGAAGCTGTCAGAAAGGCGACGATAGAGACGTTGCGACTGAAACGGAAGGGCATCGACAAGATTGTGAAGCCTGAGAAGCCGAAAGAAGTGAAGAAACAAGTAGACTTCCTCAGTTGGACAGACACGGAGACCTCACGCACAAAAAGCCTGACAGAGAATGTGTTTGGAGAGTCTATCCAGTTGCACCAGCGCTATACACTGATGGACGGACTGGGCCGTAGACCGCTCTTTGTGGAATACGACTGGATGCTGAACTATATCGTGGAGGGCATACTCATCGTCCTCTTCCTGGGCGGGATTATCTGCGGATGGAAAGAGCGGTTCTGCTGGATGCTGCTGACATGGATGGCAGGTGATGCCATCCTGCATCTGGGATTGGGATTCGGTCTGAACGAGGCATATCTGATGGCTCCCCACTGGCTGTTCATCCTGCCGCTCAGCATGGGATGGCTGCTCCAACGGTTCCCCTCTTGGTTCCTGCGGGTTCCGATACTCGCCTTGGCGTTGTTTCTCTTCATCTACAACCAGTATCTGCTTATTCCCTTCCTCATGACAAACTAATAAAAAAATCATCATAACAACCATCATTATGTCACAAGTATGGATAAGTGCCGCCGGACTATGCGGCGCAACAATATTGGGTGCCATCCTCGGATTCACCATCAAGGACCTGCCCCACAAATGGAACGACACCCTGCTGGGCTATTGCGCCGGCATCATGCTCGCAGCCTCAACACTGGGCCTCATTGTACCTGCCTTCGAGATGAGTCCCCACTGGTGGCTGATTGCAGCGGGCGTAATGGCCGGAGCCCTCTTTCTCAATGTGCTCGACCTGCTCACCCCCCATCTGCACACCATTACCGGACTGGATGCCGAAGAGCACAAGCACAACAAGACAGTCAACAATGTTCTGCTTTTCGTCATGGCCATCGCTCTGCACAAACTGCCCGAGGGCGTGGCTGCCGGTGTGAGCATGACCCACATCGAGGGACAGGCCACCGACTGGTCGGTCACCTTCGGTATCTCACTGCAGAACATTCCCGAAGGCATGGTCATCATCGCCCCCCTGCTCGTGGCGGGAGTGAGCCATCTGCGCACCGTCGCCATCTCCATCGCCATCGGACTGCTTGAGGTGGTGGGCGTATGGATCGGCTACATGATGGGCAGTGCCTCCACCGCATTCCTGCCCGTGATGCTGGGCTTTGCCGGCGGTGCCATGCTCTATGTCACCAGCGATGAGATGATACCCGAAACCCACGCCCACGGCTATCAGAAACAGGCCACCTATGCCCTGCTGCTGGGTTTCATGACACTGCTGGTCATGGAAAGTTATTTCTAACCCACACGAACCGACAGAATCATGGAACCGCAACATATCAAAGCCATTGTCTTCGATGCTGACGACACACTTTGGGACTGCCAGAGCCACTTTGAGGTAGTAGAAAACCAACTCTATGACCTGCTGCAACCCTGGTGCAACAGGGAGCAGGCTGCCCACGAACTGTTTCTGACCGAACACGCCAACATGGCTGCACTGGGGTATGGCAGCAAAGCCTTCACCCTATCTATCCTGCAGACAGCCCTGCGCGTGAGCCGACGGGAGATGCCCCAGCACCATATAGAGGAACTGCTCATGGCCGGCGAACGACTCTCACAACTGCCAGGCACTCCATTGGCCGGAGTCAGGGAGACACTTCAGACCTTGCGCCACCGCTGGCTGCCTCAGCAGGAAGGCCGGCAACTGGTGGTGTTCACCAAGGGTGAACTGCTCGAACAGGAATACAAACTGAACAGGTCGGGACTGCTGCCCCTCTTCGACCACAGCGTCATCCTCTCCAACAAAGACGAGGAAGCCTACCTACAGCTCTGCAACCAACTCGGCATCAAACCCTCAGAGATGCTCGCCGTGGGCAACTCATTCAAAAGCGACATCGCGCCCGCCCTCCACATCGGTGCCTCGGCCATCCATATCCCCTTCCACGTGGTATGGCAACTGGAACGCAGCGAGGAGTTTGACCATGAGCGTATGGTCAAGATAGCCTGCTTCCAAGAAATATTGGCTACAAAATTCGTTGGTTTCAACGATTTTCAGTAATTTTGCAGGCAGAAAAGAAAAACAAGAAAAACAGAATCAATACAATGGAAGAAAAGAATTTCAAACGTACCACCATCACTGCCGCCCTGCCCTACGCCAATGGCGGTGTGCATATCGGCCATCTGGCAGGCGTCTACGTGCCTGCCGACATCTACGCCCGCTATCTCCGACTGAAGAAGAAGGAAGTAGTGTTTATCGGCGGAAGCGACGAGCATGGAGTGCCCGTCACCATCCGTGCCCGCCAGGAGGGCATCACCGTACAGGAGGTGGTGGACCGCTACCATAACCTCATCAAGAAATCCTTCGAGGACTTCGGCATCTCGTTCGACATCTACAGCCGCACCACCTCGAAGATTCACCACCAGTTTGCCTCGGATTTCTTCCGCACCCTCTACGACAAGGGGGAACTGGAGGAGCACACCGAACTGCAATACTGCGACGAGGTGACCGGAGAGTTCCTCACCGACCGCAACATCGTGGGCACCTGTCCACGCTGCGGAGCCGAGGGTGCTTACGGTGACCAGTGCGAGAAATGTGGTGCCACGCTCTCTCCCGACGAGCTGATCAATCCCACCAACAAGAACAACCCCGGACATGGACTCGTGAAGAAACCCACCAAGAACTGGTACCTGCCGCTGGGCAAATACCAGGAGTGGCTGAAGGAGTGGATTCTCGAAGGACACAAGGAATGGCGACCCAATGTATACGGCCAATGCAAGAGCTGGCTCGACATGGACCTCCAGCCCCGCGCCATGACCCGCGACC
>JAEDMP010000101.1 GCA_016302965.1 Bacteroidaceae bacterium | reverse complement strand
CTTTCTCCATTCCTTTCTCCATTCCTTTCTCCATTCCTTTCTCCATTCCTTTCTCAAGCCCATCCTTATAACCATCTCTATGCGCACTGTTGTAGAATGTGCGCTCAGTGCGGATGATGTCCCAAAACTTGTCGTAGGCAAGCATTTGGGCATCATTGTATGCAGATTCCTCCACAACGGTCAGTGCCTTGCTGATTTCGGGATTGTCGAGCAGCTCTTGTGGCACTTCCTTCGTGCGTTCCTCGATTTCTGTAAGGTATCTGAGCCATAGAACTTTCATCTTCTTTTCTTTGATGGTTTGTGGTGTAAACTTGGGCAGTTCAACGAACACAAGATGAAGGCCGTCAATCACTTTGTTGGAATGTTTCTCATGAACCATTCTGTAATAATGATAATATTCAGTAATGTCCTTCTCGAAGATATCATTAACAATATTGAGTGAATAAACAGGTTCTATCAGGTGGTATTCCTCCTTGCTGTTGAGCTGACGGACATATGCCTTTGCAGAGTTGAACATCACTCTCTGTTCAAACTCCCTCGACCACACCATCTGCATTTCCACGATAAATTGCCTTCCGCGGTTGTCCTTGCATCTCACGTCAACAATACTGAACTTGCGCAGCGGATTCTCCGGTACAAGTTCAGGAGTAAGATATTCCACAGACTCAATCTCCTCTCCCTTATTAAAAGGAAGAAGAGCGTTGAGAAAGCTGGTGACGAGGTCAGGATGCTCACCAAATACTTTCTTGAAGGTCAAATCTGCCTTCGGATCGAGATATCTTTTTGCCATAGTTATTCAGTTTTGGTGCAAATATACGCATTATTTCTTAAACGGCAAAGGGAATGTGCCGAATTGTGGTTTTGTCGTTTGTTTTTTGGGCATTAAAGCGAACATACATCTCTTTGGTCACCATTCCCTTGTGTCTCTATATGAGATAAATACAAGGGGTACGCGATGGGGGAATGGGGTGGGAGTTTTGGATATTATAGTGGAAATGGCTTGGTCCTTTAGGTAATCAGTTTGTAGCCGATGGCTCTTGCATTGATAATCTTGATGGCGTCATCCTTGGCAAGCCGGTGTCTCAACTTGGTGATGAAAACCTGCAGGCTTCGACCATTATAGGGAGAGTCGTCGCCCCACAGTTGCAGCAGGATGTCGGCGACTCCACTACCTTGTTGCGGTGGTCGGCCAGGAGCCGAAGCACTTCCGACTCCCGGTTGCTGAGTTCCTCTGCCGTTTGTCCGTAATATGCCAGCATCTGGGTTGTGGTGTCGAGTGTAAAGAGGCCGATTTGCAAGACATCCCTTCTCTGTTGGGGATCTTGTCTTTCCTTGCTTCTTTCCAGCACCCTGATACGGGCAATCAGTTCCCTCATGCTGAACGGTTTGCGCAGATAATCATTGCCTCCGAGTTCCACTCCCTCCACCACATCTTCCACTGCCGACCGGGCAGTGAGAAAAATGACAGGAGTAAAAGGGTCTTTCCGCCTTATGCGACGCACCATTTCAAATCCGTCCATCTCGGGCATCATGATGTCGGCCACGATGACATGGGGCTTCAGTTCATGAGCGAGATGTAGCCCCTCCTCTCCATTAGTGGCTACGGTCACCTCAAACTCCTCTTCGTCGAGGGTATCTTTCACAATCATGGCAAGAGTCTGTTCGTCCTCTACCAATAACACTTTGATGGGTTCTGACATATCAATGACAAGTAAAAATGGGATGATAACAGGATAATCAGGATGATGGGGTTGCAGGCCATGTCAGTTTGAAACAGGAGCCCACGTTCTCTTCGCTCTTCACTCTTCACCACTACGGAACCTCCGAATCGCTCCATCATGCTTCTGACATAGAAAAGTCCGAGCCCATACCCCTTCACCTGATGAAGGTTGCCATGAGGAACCCGGTAGAACTTGTCGAAGATGAACTGCTGCTGTTCTTTGGCGATACCCATCCCCCGGTCAGTCACTTTCACTTCTTTCCGTCCGTCATGGAGCACGTAAGCCTCGATGCGGATGGACACCTCGTTTGGAGAATACTTGATGGCGTTGTCAATGAGATTGTTGAGCACATTAGACAGATGGATACGGTCGGCCCATACGCTGATACCGGCATTCGCCTCAATCGTTATATCCATGTGTCTGGATGCTTTCAGCCGATGATTGTCCACGAGCTTTTCAATCACGGGCAGCAGTTCCACCTCCTCGAAATTGGGCTTCATGTTCTTCCTCCGCTCCATGCTGAGCGAGAGAATCTGTTCCATCAGTTGGGTGAGCAGCGTCAGCTGTTCCTGGCAGATGGTGAGGTACTTGTGCAACTTTTCCGGATTGTTTCTCCCGCTGAAGTTGAGCAGCGCGTCATTGACAGCATAAGCCACGGCGATAGGTGTCTTCAGTTCATGGGTGATGTTGTTCGTAAAGTCGCTCTTCATCTCGTCGAGTGCCCTCATGCGCCTGATCATAGTGATAAGATAGGCAAAACAGAGAATTAGGAGCAACAGGGTGAAGGCGGAAAAGAGGAGCGCGGAGTGCATCTGTTTGGGCAGGCTGAACAGATGACGCTCGATGAGCAGGAGATACTGTCTGTCGGCAGCCGAGTTGAGGTCGAGTTTGAAGGTATCGGCCTCCGCAATGTCCGCTTTGCCCATGACCTTCATCACCGAGTCTCTTCCTTGTCGTCGGCAGATATAAAGGCTTGCATGCCGACGGGTCACCCCAAGGGAGTCGAGATGCCGGGACAGGATGGAATCATAATAGGTCACCTGTACGGGCATGAGCCTGTCTAGTCCGTCATGGATGCCCCTCTGCATATAGAGTCCCACTCTTCTCACCGCCTCCTCATCGCTCAGGGCACTAGCGAAGTCGGCAAAAGGCTGTGAGGAGTTTGGGCTTCCTTTGGAGCTTCTGTTGGCAAGTACAGACGAGTCGCGTTGCTTGCAATGAAGTCTGTCCCGCTCTTGCGGGGACTGGCATTCGTTGCCTACTTCCACCTGCTCTCCATGGCTGTCGGCTCCCACCGTAATATCCATCTTTCCACCGATACCCTGGTTGCGCAATAATTCCACACGGCGAGTGATTGCGGCAAAGTCAGAGGCGCGCATGGCCTCCGCTATGTCCTTCTGCAGATTGTGCTGCAGCGTGGCATAGATATCGGTGAGCCAGTAGGCTTGGTAGGCAGTAACCAGTATCACCGCCAATATGGCGAGCATCATGATATTTCGGATAGACTGTTTCATGATTGCAAAAGTAACGATTATTCTTAGAATAAAGCGGTGATGAAAGATTTTTTACGATTTTGATTAAGACTAAATAAGTGAGAAAAGAACGCATTATGATGAGATTGTGATAGTTTTGCAGCGAAATTCCAAACAAAACAGCATTAAAAGGATAAAAAAAACTTACATTATGAAAAGATTCTGCACTTTATTGGCCATCGATCTGGCAAGTTTCTCCATGGCCTTGGCACAACCGCACTCGCTGCGCGAGAGCATCATTGGAGGTATGAATGCCCCTATTGTTCCCCATTTCCAAGCCAATGCTACCCAACAATCGGCCGGCATGAAGGCTATGCCTGTGGCCAGCGTCGAGATTATCAGCGAAGCCCCTGCCGGCAAAGTGGTCAGCAATGCAGTGTGCAAGGGTTATTCCTATTTTTATGACAAGGCTATGTCACCGGCGGCTACAATGATTCATTTATAGGTGAATACATCATTGGCGATGATGGCTGCATCTATATCAAGGAACCCTGTGCCTCGGCCACTCTCGGTGCCTATATCCGTCTGGAACCAGTAGATGAAAACACTTATGTGGCACATACCGCATAGCTGGTTATGGTAGACAACTCAGGGCTCAATCCCTATCTCTATTTTGCCACACGTCTGGTGTTCACCAAGCTCTCCGATAATTCCTATACCTCTAGTCTGGAAAAAGACGAAATGGGCAACGTCAATGCCGACATCTATTTCAGCTTTGAGGACGGTGTGCTGAAACAGAAGAACCAAGAGAAAGTGGATATGAACGGCGAGATTCTGCCCATGGAAATGCTGGGACTGACCAACTCTACGGGCGGATGGATTGGCTTTGGAGATGCGTGCATGGAGTTTGCCCCCTGTGATTTTGACATGACCACACTTCCCGAAGGAACAGAGGTGAAGCAAATGAGTTTTTGCAGCAACCTGTTGAGCTGTCTGAATGGTATGGGATGCAAGGATGCCCGTCTGCTGGATTGTGCCGAGGTGGAAGATGTCTTCTATATCGCCAATCCGCTGGATGTGGAGGGCTCTTGGATTAAGGGTGACATCGACAGGAATCAGGGAACGGTGACTTTCAAGAGCCAGTATGTAGGCACTTATAAGGGCACCCACCAATGGTTTGTCCCCACTGCCTATACCACTCAGTTCGACTTGTGGGATGAAGAAGAAAACTATGGCGTTTCTTATCGGGATTATCGTCTGATCGACAGTTATGTGTGCCGCTACGAGAATGGCAGTCTGATTTCCGACGAGAGTCTTCACCAATCATTTGTCATCAGCCGGTCCAGTACAGAAGTCAGCGCTTCGGGCGTTTACGCCGACATTATCGTGAAACCCTATCTGCCCAAGGCTACAACCCCAGCCCGTCCGATTATTGTGGACTTTGAAGAGAACAACGGACTTTGGGGCGAACTGCGGTTTGCTTTGGGTCACCTTGACAGCGGGAACGTTTATGTGAACGGCGAAGAACTCTCCTATGTTATCTATGCTGACGGTTCTGCCACCCCATTCGAATTTACCACCAATGACTATTGGGAGATTCCCGAAAACATGAGTGAGATACCCACAGATTATCAACACAAAAACGATTTTGTTGTCAACGGCCCCTTCCACACAATCTTCTGGTATGAAGAATGGCAATATGCAGGCGTGCAGGCCATCCACCGCTTCAACGGTGAAGAACACCGTTCTGACATCGTATGGACCAACTCTGAGGTTACGGGAATCCGGCAGACTGCCTGTGACCAAAGCCGTTTCAACGGCAAATATCTGGACCATGGCCGGCTCGTCATTATCCGCAACGAAGAGAAATATTCGATGGATGGACTAAGAAGAAAATAACCATCCGTCATTAGCTGATAATAATGATTTTTGACATGATGAATAGACAATGGATACTGCTGTTGCTTTGCCTGATGTGCAAGGCAACAGCCTTTTCGGCTCCTGTCTTCCCCAAAGCCGTCTGTGTCAGGCAGCCCGACGGATCACGACTCACCATCATCGGCCATGGCGATGAGTTTTGCCACTATATGACCACCGCCGATGGCTATACCATCGTAAAGGGAACCGACGGCTATTACCGTTATGCCACTCTGATTGACGGACAACTGATGGCCACTCCTGCGAAAGCTTCTGATGTCTCTGGTCGAAACAAGGCTGAGAACCTGTTTCTGCAGACGATGAGGAAGGGAGTTGCTCCCGAAATGAGCCTCCAAGCCAAGCGTCTGAAAGAGGGGATGCTGCATCAGACGGGACTGCTCCAACAACTCCGGCCGAATAAACGGAACTCCTCTGCGTCACTGCAGAAAGCCGGAATCAGCCATGATTATCGCGGACTGGTTCTGCTGGTCAACTTCAGCGACCGCAACTTCAGCGACCGCAACTTCAGCCGAGGCAATGAGAATGCCTATAGCCATTACAATGCCCTCCTGAACCAAGAGGGCTTCAATGGCTATGAAGACACATGGCCCATCCGCCACTTCCGATCCTGTACGGGCTCGGTGCGTGACTATTTCAGCGACAACAGCTACGGACAGTTCCAATCAGAATTTGACGTGGTAGGGCCTGTAGAAATAGGCAGTTCACAATACGACATCCAGGGTGTCGACAATACCTACCGCATCGCTACAGAGGTTTTTCAGGCAGCCGACAGCTAAGTGGATTTCTCGCGTTACGACAGCGATGGTGACGGAATAGTCGACATGGTTTACATCCTTTATGCCGGTTATTCTTCTGTATATATGGATAATGACGAGTGCTACATCTTGCCTCATGCAGGTATCATGTCCCATGCCGCTGAAGACGGTTTCAACATCTGCTATGATGGGGTAGAGATGGGGCGATTTGCCTGCTCTGCTGAAATCTACGGATGGGAAAGTGAAGGCGACCAATATCAGGATGGCATCGGTCTGATATGCCACGAGTTTGCCCACGTGCTGGGCTTTAACCCAAGTTTGACATTTAATTATCCGTTTTCCCTGCTTTCCAGTACTTTGCG
>JAEDMP010000034.1 GCA_016302965.1 Bacteroidaceae bacterium | reverse complement strand
ACAAGAATGAGAGCAAAGAACGGCAACCATATTATAGAGGTATGGAAAAAATTCTTGGCAGATATAAAAAATAATCGTATCTTTGCAGCACCAATCATTCATATAACAAGCAAACAGGACATGATGAACTATCGGATAGACGTTGCAACCGGTGAAGACACCGAGACCATCTCGAAGTTCCAGATGGAGATGGCCAAAGAGAGCGAAGGGACGGAACTGGACTATGAAACAGTGAGAGAGGGCGTGAAGGCCGTGATGACCGACGAGACCAAGGGAACCTATCTCGTGGCCAAGGACGGGGAGGGGAATATTCTTGGTTCGCTGCTCCTCACCACCGAATGGAGCGACTGGAACAACTGTCCCTACTACTGGATTCAGTCGGTCTATGTGAAGCCTGAAAACAGACGTCAGGGCGTGTTCCGCGAACTCTTCGACTTTGCCCGCGTCATCGCCCAAAGCGAGGGGGCAGGAGCGCTGAGACTCTACGTAGACCGCAACAACCCGACCGCCAAGGAGGTCTACCGGGCCTTGGGCATGAAGCCCAGCCACTACGAGCTGTTCGAACTGTGAACAGCCCCCCTCCGCATGAAGACCATGGACGAAAGGGGCATCAGCGGATGCGCTCGATATACTCCTCGTAAGGGATGAAACGGCCGCCCATGCTCTTGAGATGGGGCGTCTCCAACTGGCAGTCGATAATCATGTCTAAGGGCTCCAGGCGGCGGGCAAGCGTGATGAGGGCGAGTTTTGACGCACTGGGCACCAGACTGAACATGCTCTCGCCGATGAAGCCATGGCCGATGATCAGTCCGTAGAGTCCCCCCACCAAGCGGCGCTCGCATCCGGCTTCAGCCCGCTCCCACACCTCGACCGAGAGAGCCAGTTGGCGCATGTGCATCTCCGTATAGGAACGGATGATATGTTCGCCCAGCCATGCCCCCTGGTCATCATCGCGGCCGTCTGCCGTGGCGCAGTGGCGGATGACGTCATCGAAGGCCTCGTTGAACGTCACCTCATAGCGATCTTTGGCTATCAGCTGGCGCATGGAGTGGCTCACGTGAATCTCGGAGGGGAAGATGACGAAGCGACGGAGCGGACAATACCAGTGGATAGTCTTGCTCAGCCGGTAGCTGTACCAGGGAAAGAACCCCAGGCTATAGGCCGCATAGAGCCGTTGGGGCGAGAGGTCGCCGCCAACAGCTACAAAGCCGTCTTCCTCGCCCGTATGAGGGTCGGGCCAGAGAAAGGGGTCGTCGGTGAGTTGCCAGATCATGGGCGAGGGGCGATGATGAGTTGGTCTTGCTGGCGGCCGATATGGGCCTTGCCGCCCTTCTTGAGTTGGCCGAAAAGGATGGACTCCATGAGGGGTGGAACGAGATACTGCTGGATGGCACGGTCCATCTCGCGTGCACCAAACTGGCGCACGAAACCCTTGGACAGCAGCAGTTCCAGCGCTTCGTCGGAGAAGTCGAGGGTCACGTTCCTGGTGGCCAGACGCTCCTCCAGCTGCTTCAGTTTCTTCTCCATCACGAGGCGCGCCATCTGCTCGTCCATATCGCGGAACACGACCGTGCCCGAGAGACGGTTCAGGAACTCAGGCTTGAACGTCTTCTTCACCGACTTGAGCATCGCTTCGCCACGGCTCATGCCGCCTCCGAAGCCGACGGAGGCCTGTCCGGCATACTGCGCTCCGGCATTGCTGGTCATGATGAGCATCACCTGGCGGAAGTCGGCCTTGTTGCCCTTGTTGTCGGTCAGACGGCCATAGTCCATCACCTGCAGGAGGATGTTGTAGATGTCGGAGTGGGCCTTCTCAATCTCGTCGAGCAGCAGCACACAGTTGGGCGACTTGCGGATAGCCTCGGTGAGCAGTCCGCCCTCGTCATAGCCCACATAGCCCGCCGGCGAGCCGATGAGCTTCGAGATGGTGTGCTTCTCGGCATATTCGCTCATATCGAAGCGCACCAGTTCCACACCCAGTTTCTGGGCCAATACCCGGCACACCTCTGTCTTGCCCACACCTGTGGGACCGACGAAGAGCAGTGAGGCCAGTGGTTTTTCCGGGTCTGACAGTCCGGCTTTGGCCATCATCACGCTTCTGACCACCTGACGAACGGCCTCGTCCTGTCCGTAAATCTGGCCTGTGATGCGGCTGTCGAGGTGCTGCAGTTCCTCGTTGCTCTCGGCCTTCAGCGCCTTGGCACTGATGCGGCATACGTCGGTGAGGATGGTCTGGATTACCTCCTTGTCCACCTTCTGGAAACGGCTCTGTTTGGGCATCCCCTTCTTGTTGAGCAGCGGATATTGCTGGCGGTATGCACCCGCCTCGTCGATGAGGTCGATGGCCTTGTCGGGCAGGAACCGGTCGTGAATCAGCGCATGGCTCTGCTCCACGGCATAGCGGATGGCCTCGTCGGTGAATCTCACTCCGTGGTGCTGCTCATAGCGGCCCTGCAGACCCCGGATGATGCGGATGGTCTCGTCGGTTGAGGGCTCCTTGATGTCGATGATTTGGAAGCGGCGGGCGATGGCATGGTTCGAAGCAATCTGGCGGTTGTAGTCCTGATAGGTGGTGCTGCCGATGAATCTCACGGTGCCGTCTTCGAGATAGGGCTTGAGTATCTCGGCCGCATTCGTGGTGTTGTTGCTCCCGTTGGAGCCCATGATGCTGTGTATCTCGTCGATATAGAGGATGCAGTTGCCGTTGCGTTTCGCCCCTTCGAGTATCTCCTTCATGCGCTTCTCGTATTCGCCGTGGAAACTGGTGCCGGCTATCAGGCTGGTCATGTCCAAGGCATAGATTTGTTGGCGGTGCAACCAGGTGGGACCTTCGTCCGTCTCTTCAATCATGCGCGCCAAACCATAGATGAGGGCCGTCTTGCCCACACCTGGTTCGCCGATGAAGATCACGTTGTTCTTGTCCCGGCGGCAGAGCACGCGGATGGTGCGCTCCAGTTCCGTGGTGCGTCCGATGAGAGGGTTCTTTTCGCGGTAGGTTTTGTTGACGTGGGTCAGGAACCGCTGCCACGGCTCTTGCGTGGCCGACGGGAAGTCGTCATCATCCATCTCCGACAGGTCGTCGCCTATCAGTAACTCGTTTTCTATGCGGTCATCTTCGGGCGCTATGTGGCTTTGCTGATTGGAGGGCAGCAGGCTGCGCCCCCCGCTGATCAGCGAACTGATCAGGTCGAAGGGATTGTCTATCTCGATTTTCTTGCCGTTCACCCATGCCTCGGCAATGACTTTCTTGCCGTTTTTCTCCCTGTTTTTCTCCTGATGGTAGAGTTTGATGTCCGAGGTATAGCAATCGTCGAGTTGCGAAAACCACTGCTTGGTGTCTTCGCCGAGATGCTTGCACAGCAGGTATCTGCCGTACGAATCGTCGAGCGAGCAGACGGCTTCCACGATGTCGGTAGGGGTGATGGGGTCGAATCCCTTCACCATCTCCACCATCCGGGTGAAGTCGGACGAGGGCTGGTAGACAAAGTCCTTCTCGTTGGGAAAACGGTCCATCGTTTCTACATACTCCTCCAGGTTGGCTCTCAGCCCCTTCACGTCCAGTTGCTGCTGTTTGCAAAAGGTCTGGAACTCCGGCTGCTCGGTGATGTGGAGCAGCAGAAGCTCGGGGGTGACAAATTCAAACCTGTTCTGCAGCGAGCTGAACAGGGTTTTCGCCATGGCCTCCTTCATCTTGGGCGAACTCATGGGCGAAATCAGTAGGTATCTTTCTGTTGTCATAACACTTCTTCTACGGTTAATTGTAAAGGGAACCCATTGTCGCGGGCGGCTTTGACGGCCACGTCTTTCTTGCTCACGGCAATGTCGCGGTAATAGGTGCCCACGATGGCAGAACCCTTGTGATGGATTTTGAGCATGATGGTCTCGGCCTCAGCCTGCGTCTTGCAGAAGATGCGCTCGAGAATCATCACCACAAAGTCCATGGTCGTCACGTCGTCATTGTGCATGATGACGTGGTATTTCGACGGTTCCTTCAGTTTGAAGCGCGACGACCGCTTGGTCGCGGGTTGGTTCTTGGATGCCATAGTTGTTCCGTTTATTTGCCACCGTATTTCCTGATGAGGGCCTCGGCTTGGTTGTCACCCAGGTCCCTGGCTTTTTCCAGTTGTTTGCAGCCCTCGGCCTGCTGTCCGCTCAGGCACAGGGCAAGACCGAGAAACAGGTAGCCGTCGCTCTGGTCAGGGTCGGCGGCGATGCACTTGCGTGCCGTCTCCATGGCCTGGGCATACAGCCCCACGCGCACCTCGATGGAGGCTTTCTCCGAATAGTAGAGCGTGTTCGACGGGGTTTTGCCGATGGCTTTGTCCAGATCGTTGAGTGCCTGCTGGAACAGGCGTCCGCCCACGGCGGCCTGCGAGCGCACGTAGTAGAAACGGTCGTTCACCTCAGTGGGCATCAGCTGCTCATATTCGTTCAGGTCGGTGAAGGCATTGCGGAAGCGGCCTGCCGAGAGCATAGCATAGGCACGGGTGAGCAGATAGGGCGCAGCGGCCTTCAGATAGGGTTTGCTGAACGTGTTCACCGCGCTGTCGAGCAGGGCCAGATAGGCGGTGGTGTCGTTCTGGGCCTGCTTGCACTGGGCCGCGTTGGTGTAGAGTTCGGCATCGATATTCCCCTTGCCCACAGCGGAGAGATAGAGGCGCAGGGCCTCGTCATACTGCTTCTGAGTAAAGCGTATCTGACCCTCCAGTTGGCGGTAGGCAGGCAGCGGGTTCACCTTGTAGGCCTCTTCGGCCTCGGCAGCGGCGGCATCCAGCGACCAGGGCTCAAAGGGGGTGGCGCTGTCGGTCATCTCCTTCTGCAGCATCATGCGCGCATAGCTGTAGTGTACGTCATCCTTCTTCGTGGCCACCTTCAGTGCCTCGTCCATATTGCGCTTGGCCTGGGCATAGTCCCGGTCGGCCAAGGCTATCTGGGCGCGGCTTATATAGCCGTCGGGAGCCGTGGGAAACTTGCTGACGAAATCGTCGACCAACTGGCGGTAACTGCCAAGGCGGGCAGAGTCGAGCCCCGTGCCGGCAATATAGAGCGTGAGCACGGCCTGGTCGAGCTCGTCGGGAAGGTCTTTCTTGATACCGATGGTGCGCAGCACTTCGTGGTTCAGACTCAGACCCGTCATCTTCAGACTGGCGGCATAGTCGGCACCGATGGCATAACAGCGGTTGGCGTCGGCCGATGACGATGAGGGCTGGCAGAGACCTACCACCTCGCCCGACGCATTGAGAAGCGGCAGACTCAGTGCATGGTCGGGGGTGGACATGCTGAGGGTATAGTAGGCATAGCGGTCGGCCACGGGTTCCGACTTCTCCAACTGACCCTCCACGCAGAGCGCGGCCTTCTTCAGACGGTAGGGAAGGAGCCAGAGTGTCTCGCCCTCAGTGGGGTGGGTGGCGCTCACGGTGAGCGGAATGCTCTGCTTGGTGTCTACGCGGAAGCGTACCACGTCATAAAGGTCGTTGAATCCAAGAATCATACTTACGCCATATTCCTTGCCCTGCGAGTCGATAATGGTGGCACGGGCTGCCCCCTTGAAGGCCGACAGATTGCTCACCGCCTCGCCCATCTTGCCGACGAAGAAGCCGTGCGAGGAGGCTATCAGCGAACCGCCCGCATCGAAGGTCTGAAGGGTGAATACTGACTTGAAGGCCTTCTTGCTCCAAGCCGGCTGCACGGTGGCCGACCACAATAGGGTGGGGCTGCAGAGCAGTAGGCAGAAAGTGGCTATAAGTTGATGGAATAGATGCTTGTTCATTTCGTTTCTTCTTCTTGTTTTTTTTTCTCTTATGGAATCATCATTATATAAATAATAGGTGTCGACGGCTCAGAGTTTCAGCAGCTGGCGCGCATTGTTGATGGCGGCCTCGCTGATGTCGCTGCCACTCACCATCTGCGCTATCTCGCGGATGCGCTCCTCCTGGTTGAGCAGGGTCATCGAACTGGTGGTGCCCGTCTCGTCCTCGGTCTTCACCACCTTGTAGTGGGTGCTGCCCAGGGCGGCTATCTGCGGCAGGTGGGTGATGCTGATGACCTGACGCCCCGTAGAGCCCATCTGCTGCATGATCTGCGCCATGCGCTCGGCTATCTTGCCGCTCACACCCGTGTCTATCTCGTCGAAGATGATGGTGGGCAGTTTCACCGCACTGCTGATCATTGCCTTCAGCGAGAGCATCACGCGGGCAATCTCACCGCCCGAAGCCACCTGGGAGACGGGTTGAGGAGCCTGACTCTTGTTGGCACTGAACAGAAAGGAGACCATGTCCCAGCCGCTGGCTCCCACTTTGCCGCGCTCGATGGTCACCGCAAACCGGACGCTCGGCATGCCCAGACTCACCAGACTCTCGAGCATCTGCTGCTCGATGGTGTGGGCGGCTTGCTGGCGCACGTCGCTTAGTTGCTCGGCATGTTGGCGGCAGACGGTTTCGGCCTCACTCACCTGCTGCTGCAGTTCGGCAAGGGCCTCGTCGCTGTTGGTGATGTTCTCCAACTGCTGTTCCAACCGCTGCGTCAGGGCTATCAGTTCATCGATGCTCTCGCAGTGGTATTTCTTCTGTAGACTGTATATACGGTCGAGACGCTGGTTGATGGCATCCAGTTCGGCCGGGTCAAAGTCGGTATCTTCCAGTCGGGCGCTCACGTCCTGTGCCAGGTCTTTCAGTTCGATATGGCAGCTGTCCACACGATCGGCCATCTCCTGGGCCTCGGGCAGATGGCGACCCAGTGTATGCAGGGCATCAGAAGCCGCACGCAGACTCTCCACCACTCCTGTGCCCTCGCTCGAGAGCAGGTGGTCCACCTTGTACAGCTGGCTCTTGATTTCCTCAGAGTGGCTCATGATGTCCGCCCGCTGCTCCAGTTCTTCCTGTTCGCCCGCCGTGAGATGGGCCTGGTGGAGCTCGTCAAACTGGTATTGCAGAAAATCCAGATTGGCCTGGTTGCGCTCGATGTCGTCCTGCAGTTGCTGCAGCTGCTTCCGGCACTCCATGAAGTGGGCATAACTGCGCTTGTAGTCGGCCAGCAGCGCATCGTCGTTGGCGATGATGTCTACCACCTCCAACTGGAAGTCCTGTTTGTTGATGAGCAGATTCTGGTGCTGGCTGTGGATGTCCACCAGATGCTCGCTCAGTTCCTTGAGCACCGAGAGCGCCACCGGACAGTCGTTGATGAACGCGCGGCTCTTGCCCGACGGGGAGAGCTCGCGGCGGATGATGCAGTCATCGGCATCATAGTCGATGTCATTGTCCTTGAAGAAAGCCTCCATGTGGTAGCGCGACAGATCGAAGTGGGCTTCTATCACACATTTCTCCTGCGCCTTCTTGATGACCTTGGAGTCGGCCCGCTGACCTAAGAGCAGACCGATGGCACCGAGGATAATACTCTTTCCTGCACCCGTCTCGCCCGTGATGACGGAGAAACCCTCAAAGAAGTCGATGTCGAGACGGTCGATGAGGGTGAAGTTCTTGATGAGTAAGTGTCTGAGCATAATCTATTGTTTGATTTTGTTCCATGCGTCATTCTGCGAGGCATTGATGTTCATCAGCAACTCGTAGATGGCTTCTTTTTCCTTTTGCGTGCCCTTGCCTTTGTAGAGGTTGGCCAGCTCGTCGCGCTTGTAGTCGGTCCATATCTGCGGCAGCAGACTCAGTGGCTTGTTCTCCTTGGCCTGTTTGAGGTCTTCCTGCAGGGCAGCGGTGATGTTGTTGCGACCGCGCTCGGCATTGCTCGCCATCTCGTCGAAACCCTTGCGGTAGTAGTCATACTGCAACTGCCGGAAGGGTTTCATGCCCTCGTCCAGATAGTCGTTGATGAGCGCAAAGCGGTTCTTGCTGTTCTCGAAGGCTTTCCAGCCGGGGAAATCGAGGTTCTGTGCATTGTTCACCAACGAGAAGCAGCGTTGCAGCACGTCCGTGCCGCCCATCGGCGAGAAACTGTCGAGGTCGAGACCAATGATGAGGTAGGCATAGTAGGCAAAGAGGGCCGTCAGCTGGTTGTCTACCGTCTCGTCGGTGAAGTTGAGCTGGTCGAACTGCGCAAACTCGAAGTTGAAGTTCTGGTCGCGGTTGTTGTAGAGCACGGACGTATACTGCGAGTTGTACACCGGACGGTTGGCCTGGATGAGTGCCGTGCATTCAAACAGGTTGGTGGTCTTGTCATATTTGTTGACGGTGATGTTGAAACTGCACTGGATGCGCTCGTTGGGCTGGAACTGCAGGTCGGTCCATTGCCGCTCGTTGAAGAATTGTTCGAGCGTCTCCTTGAGATTCTCGAACACGCTCTTGTCGGTGGTTCCGATCTTTGCGGTGTTGAAGTTGATTTTCGCTTCCAGTTCCTGGGCATGGCCCTTCATACTGATGCAGAGGGCCAGCAGGAGCGGCAGCAGATGGAAGATACGTCTATGCTTCATGTCGATTAGGGATTATTTACGGACCAACCGGGCGGCCAGTTCGTCCACAATGTCGGAAGCCACTTCGGCTTTCGGTTTCTTCTCGTATGGCTTGCAGCCCTCGGCTGAGAGGATGGTCACCTGGTTGTCGTCGGTCTGGAAACAGGTGCCCTCGTTGCGCAGGGAGTTGAGCACGATGAAATCCAGCTTCTTCCGTCTCAGCTTGTCCTGGGCATGGCTCTCTTCGTGGTCGGTCTCCAAGGCAAAGCCCACCATCACCTGGTCGGGACGTTTCATCCCGCCGAGTGCAGCGGCAATGTCGTGAGTGGGAGAGAGTCGCAACACAAGGTCGTCCTTCTCGCGCTTGATCTTGGTGCCGGCTACCGTTTCGGGGCGGAAGTCGGCCACGGCGGCACAGAGAATGGCGGCATCGCAAGCCGCAAAACGGGGGGTGGCTGCCTGGTACATCTCCTCGCAGCTCTCCACGTCGATGCGCTCCACGCGCTTGTCATGCAAGGGGGCGGAGATGGGACCCGCTATCAGGGTTACATGGGCTCCCCTGCGCGCACATTCCTCAGCCAATGCCACTCCCATCTTGCCGCTGGAGTAGTTGCCTATGAAGCGCACGGGGTCAATCTTCTCGTAGGTGGGGCCAGCGGTCACTAGCACCCTCTTGCCCTCCAACTGGCGGGTGTTGCCCTTGAAGTAGTCGTCCAAGTAGCGGATAATCTCATCGGGCTCTTCCATGCGCCCCTTGCCCTCCAGACCACTGGCCAGAAAGCCCGACTCGGGCTCGATGATATGGTTGCCATAGCGGAGCAGTTGCTGCAGGTTGGACTGGGTGGAGGGGTGACGGTACATGTCGAGGTCCATCGCCGGAGCAATGAACACCGGGGCTTTCATCGACAGATAGGTGGTGATGAGCATGTTGTCGGCTATCCCATGGGCCATCTTGCCCAGCGTGGAGGCCGTGCAGGGAGCCACAATCATGGCATCGGCCCATAACCCCAGATTGACATGGCTGTTCCACGTGCCGTCGCGCTGCGAGAAAAACTCGCTGATGACGGGCTTGTGGGTCAGCGCCGACAGCGTGATGGGCGTGATAAACTCTTTGCCTGAGGGCGTAATCACCACCTGCACCTCGCAGCCCCGTTTCACGAGACCACGGATGAGGTAGCATGCCTTGTAAGCGGCGATGGAGCCGGTGATGCCCAATACAAACTTCTTACCTTGTAATGACATAACGTTTCAATCAATTCGATTTGGATGTGTCGCTTCAATCATTTCGGTCCGCTGGCGTTAGCGGCCATACATTTTGCTCTCTCTCAGACGGATGCGGGTGAGCACCTGTTTCGTATTGTAGGTGAAATCGCCCGAAAGCACCCAGCTGAAATAGCCGGGGTCGAAACGCAGCACCTGGGCCACGGGTTCGCCCTTGTGCTTGCCGAAGTTGAACACCTCTTCTTTCACCGGATTGCCCTCGGCATCGACCACGGGCTGGCCCTTGGCATCCTTCTTCGGAGCCCAGATGATGCGGCCCGCAAAGTCTACGTTGTCGTTCTGCTTGGAGAAATCGGCCAAGAACTGCATGTCGTTCTCCAAACGGCGTTCCGGCTCGTCGGGCTCGTTCTCGGGGGTATAACGGTCCAGCTGCCCCATCAGCACCCGATAGGTCGCTTCGGTGTCCTGGTCGGCGCGATGGGCCTCGAAGTCGTCTTCCATCTTGCGCCCGCAATAGAACTTGTAGGCAGCAGCGAGGTTGCGCTTCTCCATCTTGCGGAAGATGGCACAGGCATCAATCAGACGGCACTTGCCGAAGTCGAAGTCGATGCCGGCACGCAGAAACTCTTCGGCCAGCAGGGGGATGTCAAAGTTGTTGGAGTTGTAACCGGCGAAGTCGCAACCCTTGAACTCCTCTTCCAGGGTCTTGGCCAACTCCTTGAAGGTGGGCTTGCCTGCCACATCGGCATCGCTTATGCCCGTCAGTTCGGTCACCTCTGCGGGAATCGGTTTCTCGGGATTGATGGTATAGTCGTGGCGGATTTCCTCGCCGTTGGGCATCACTTTGATATAGGAAAGTTGGATGATACGCTCCTTGACGAGATCCAGACCTGTGGTCTCCAGGTCGAAAATCACCAAGGGCTTTTGAAGATTCAGTTTCATTTGACAGTTTCGAAAAAAGGATGAGATAACGTAGTTTAATCGTTGATAAGCATGGGCATGAGCAGCATCAATACCTCCTGGTCGTCGTTTGATTCGGCGGGGACTACCACACCGGCACGGCTGGGATCTGCCAGCTTCAAGATGACCTGTTCGCTTTCCAGATTGCTCAGCACGTCGATGAAAGCTGAACCCTTGAAGCCGATACTCATGGGACTGCCCCCATATTCGCACATGACACTCTCGGTGGCTGTCTTGCTGAAGTCGTAGTCGTCAGTCTCCAGACGGATGACATTGTTCTCCAGACGGAAACGCACCAGATTGCTGGCATCATTGGCAAATGGATGGACGCGCTTCAGGGCGCTCAACAAACCCAAACGGTTGACATATACCATGTTGGGGTTGTTCTGGGGAATGACAGAGTTGTAGTTGGGGTAGTGACCCTCAATCAGTCGGCAACTCAGTACTCCTTCGCCAAAATCAATTTGTGCGTGCTGGGTGTCGATGGAAATGGTCACTTCGGTCTCAGCATCCTTCACCAAAAGACCCTTCAGCAGTGTGGCCGGCTTCTTGGGAAGAATGAAAGAAGCAGGAATCTCGCTCTTGATGGAGAAAATGCGGTTGCGAACCAGCTTATGACCATCGCTGGCCACAATGGCAAGACAGTTGGGGGTGAGGTCGAAGTAGATTCCGTTCATCACCGGACGAATCTCGTCCTGGCCGATGGCAAAGAGGGTACGGTTGATGCTCTCGGTCAAATCATTGCTGGGGATGCTTATCGTGGAGGCTTTAGGGCTCATGGGCATTACATCGGGGAAATCTTCAGCGCTCTCGACGGGCATGGATAGGCGACCGTTCATATAGATGATGGTGGCCATTCGGGTGTCCAGATTCACTTCTAATGTGATGGGTTGCTCGGGAATGCCTTTGATGGATTCCAGAAAATCGTGGCTCTGTACGGCAAAACTTCCGTCTGAGTCGGAGTCGATAAGCGTCAAATTGGTTTCCAGAGTGTTCTCATTGTCCGAAGCGGTCAGGTGAAGGTTCGTGCCGCTCACTTCGAAAATGAAATTACTGAGGATGGGGAGGGGGGATTTGGGATTGATGACTTTCGAAAGGGAGGTCAGTTTCCCGAAGAGTGCTGTACAGGATAATGTTATTCTCATGAGTATACTTTGTTGTTTGGTTATTATCTTGTTCTTATCGTTATTCATCATTTGCCGCTTGATGTATGCTGCTTGATGTACTTGCCAACGAAGCATTATCATTGGTTTTCGTCTACAAAAATACAAAAAAATAGTTGGTTACGGCAAAAAAATGGCGGAAAAATTGCGCAATTTAAAACAATTTTGTAATTTCGCCAACGCAATTGATTGAAAACATATTTTTAAATCAGAAAATAAAATGGAATTAACTGGAAAAATTATCGCTGTCTTGCCTGCTGCTCAGGGCGTTTCACAGCGTACTGGCAACCCTTGGATGAGTCAGGAGTATGTAATCGAAGTACCTGGACAATACCCACGCAAATGTGTATTCCGTCTGTTTGGTGAAGACCGAATCAAGCAATTCAATATTCAGAGCGGAGAGGAACTGACTGTTTCTTTCGATATTGACGCACATGAATATAACGGACGATGGTTCAATGAAATAAGAGCCTACAACGTATCGAGAATGGCTCCCGGAGTTGTTCCTGCCGCTCCCACGATGGCTCCCGTAGCAGGAGTTCAGCCGGCCGCTCCGGTAGTGAACGCGGCACCCGAAGCTAATACTGCAGACGACCTGCCCTTCTGATCATTCTGATGCTGGGGAGATTTTCATCCCGTATCGAATGCGGAAAGGGCAAACTTGAAGTATGCCTAAAAGACAGCCGTCATGTGCAAAGATGGCGGCTGTCTTCCATTTTGGGAAGGGGAAATGGCGGATTCACAGCTGATTGTGGATTCACTGCTGCCTCTACGTACTATTACTACTTGAAAGCAAAACAAAACAGATAACCATGAACGATTTATTCAATATTAAAGACAATGTGACCGTTATAACCGGTGGAACAGGGGTGCTTGGAAAAACTATTGCCAAGTATCTGGCTGAACAAGGAGCTATTGTCATCATTCTTGGAAGAAAGACCGAGGTGGGAGAAGAAATCGCCGAGCACATCAGACAGAAGGGTGGAAAGGCTGAGTTCCTGAAAACGGACGTGATGGATCAACAGATGGTAGAAAAGAATTGTGACTACATCGTGAAAAAATACGGTAGGGTAGATACCTTGCTCAATGCTGCAGGTGGCAATATGAAGGGAGCCACTATCCAACCCGACCAAAACTTTTTCAGCCTTGAGATTGAACAGTTCCAAAAGGTGCTCGAACTGAACCTTACGGGTACTGTCATCCCCACTCAGGTGTTTCTCAAACCCATGACCCGACAGGGCAAGGGCAACATCATCAACTTCTCGTCGATGGCGGCCTTCCGGCCCATGACCAGGGTTTGCGGATATGCTGCCGCCAAGGCCGGTATCAGCAATTTCACAGCCTTCATGGCTACCGAGTGTGCCAAGAAATTCGGGGAGGGCATCAGGGTCAATGCCATTGCACCCGGATTCTTCATCACCGAACAGAACAGAGCACTGCTCACCAATCCCGATGGTACCTATACCGAACGCGGAAAGGATGTCATCCGTCAGACTCCGTTCGGCAGAATGGGAGAGCCCGATGAACTCTGTGGAACCATCCACTACCTGATGTCCGATGCGGCCAAGTTTGTCACCGGTACGGTGGCTGTGGTCGATGGTGGATTCAACGCTTTTGCCATGTAAAATGTCAATCGAATCAACCATGGATAAAAAGATTAAAAGAAACCTCGCTGGCTTGGCACTGGTGGCTTGTGTCATGCCTCTGCAGGCATCCGTGATGACGGAGGCAGGAAGTGCATACGCACTCCATCAGACCACCCAAACCGAACAGCAGAAACCCAAAAACCAACTGCTCAGAAGCAAGAAAAAGGCTTTCTTCAAGACGGAGGAGGCGAGGAGAGTAGGCGACCAGGTGCTGCTCTGGCAGCGCGATACCGGCGGATGGCCCAAGAATGTGGATATGGAATCGCCCATGACCGAGGAGCAGAAACAGCAGGTGCTCGCAGACAAAAAGCGAAAGGACGACTCCACCACCGACAACAAGGCTACCTCCATGCAGATGTATTATCTGGCACGGCTGTATCAGGCCACAGGAGACCATCGCTATCAGAAGGGATTCTGCAAGGCCGTGGATTATCTGCTCAGCGGACAGTACGACAATGGCGGATGGCCCCAGTTCTGGCCCGGACAGCGTGACTACCAGGTGCATATCACTTTCAACGATGATGCGATGGTCAACACCATGGAGGTGTTGCGTGATGTGTATGAGGGAAAAGCTCCATTCGATGGCAATCTGACCAGCGACAAACTGAAGAAGAAGGCGAAAAAGGCTTTCGACAAGGGGGTGGAGTGTATCCTGAAGACCCAAATAAGGAATCCTAAACCCACGGTGTGGTGCCAGCAGCATGACTATAAAACCTTTTTGCCCACCAAAGCCAGGGCCTACGAGTTGCCGTCCTACTGCTCACAGGAGAGTGCCTACATCGTTCGCCTGCTGCTCTCACTGCCCAACCCGGACGACAGGGTGAAGGAGGCTGTGCATGGGGCTATGGCGTGGTTTGAGCAGCATAAGATTACGGGCAAACGACTCGTCGTGAAGAAAGATGCAAAAGGAAAGAAGGTGGATGTGCAACTCGTGGATGACCCGAACGGACATCCCCTGTGGGCTCGCTATTATGACCTGGAAAAGGGAGAACCCTACGTTTGCGACCGCGACGGGGTGCCACGGAAACATCTCGAAGAGATTGGGGTGGAGCGCCGTACCGGTTATAGTTGGTACGACAACGAACGCCTTGAAGAAATCTATCCGCTCTATGAGGCATGGAAGAAGCAGTATGACCCCGAAGGTGGGGTCATGCAGTAACTTCCGGAGCCGGAGCCTTCTTCTTGCCTTTTCCTCCCCGGTGATTGCGACGTCTCTTCTTGGGGGCATCGCTATTCTTTTGTCCGTTGTCGCTATTCTTTTGTCCGTTGTCGCTATTCTTTTGTCCGTTGTCGCTGGTCGGGGCGGGGGAAGGGGTGCTACTGTTGCTGTTTCTTGCTGCGGACTTGTGTCTCTTGCCATTGCCTCCCCGGCGGCGGTTGCCGTGGCTATGCCATCTGCTGCCACGCGATGACTTGCGTTCTTCCACCACATATTCGGGAGCCTCTCCCAGTCCTTCGGGGAGCGGGGTCTTGGGCAGTTCCTTCTCTAGGAACCGTTCTATCTGATGGAAACGGTACATGTCGGTTTCGCTCACCAGCGTAATGGCTATTCCGTCGCGCTCGGCACGGGCGGTACGGCCGATGCGGTGCACATAGTCCTCGGCGTCATGGGGCACATCATAGTTGATGACCATGCGGATATCGTCGATATCGATGCCACGGGCCACGATATCCGTGGCCACCAGCACATCCTTCTGACCAGTCTTGAAGGCATACATCACCTCGTCGCGCTCCTGTTGGCTCAGGTCGCTGTGCATCTGGCAGCAACTGATATGTTGTTTGGTCAGTTCGCGGTAGATGTCCTTTACCTTGTCTTTCTTGCCGGAGAAGAGGATGACACGCTTCAGCTGGTCGGTCTTGAACAGATGCTTGATGATGCCCATCTTCTGGGCCTCATGGCAGATATAGGCCGACTGCTGAATCTTCTCGGCGGGTTTGCTCACCGCAATCTTCACCTCTACGGGGTCTTGAAGCAAGGTCTTGGCCAACTGCTGGATCTTGTCGGGCATGGTGGCCGAGAACATGATGGTCTGATGGTTCTTGGGCAGATGGCTCGCTATCTGGAGGATATCGTCGCTGAAGCCCATGTCGAGCATACGGTCGGCCTCGTCGAGTACGAAGAAACTCACTTGGCTCAAGTCTACGTTGCCCATACGGATATGGCTGATGAGACGGCCGGGAGTGGCTATCACTACGTCAGCACCCATTCTGAGACTCTTCATCTCTTGGTCGTAGCGGTTACCGTCGTTGCCGCCATACACCGCCACACTGCTGATGCCGTCGAGATAATAGCCAAAGCCCTGCATGGCCTGGTCTATCTGTTGGGCCAATTCCCGCGTGGGCGACATGATGACGCAGTTGATGGCTTCTTTGGGATAGCCGCCATCGTCCAGCATGCTGAGGATGGGCAGCAGGTAGGCGGCCGTCTTGCCCGTTCCGGTCTGGGCCACGCCGATGATGTCGTGATAGTCGAGAATCTCAGGGATGCAACGCTCCTGGATAGGGGTGCAATCATCGAAACGCATGTCGTAGAGCGCATCGAGGATATTGTCATTCAGATAAGTGTCTTCAAATTTCATGTCGATGGGATTTTTTGTGGGTTCTGATCAACTGAAAACAAAGCGATCAGTTGGGGGCCTTCTTATAGCAGTAGTAGGCAATGAATACATAGAGGAGATTGGGAATCCACGCAGCCAGCATCGGAGGGGTGCCTGCATTGATGGCAAAGGTGGAACTGACGGTCTGGAGCAGGATATACGAGAAACTCAGAGCCAGACCCACACCCAAGGCCAGACCCATGCCGCCTTTGCGCTTGCGGGCGCTCAGACTGGCACCGATGACCGTCAGGATGAAAGAGGCGAAACAGGAGGCGATGCGTTTGTGGTATTCCACCTCATACTGTACCACATTGCTCGAGCCGCGGTCTTTCTGCTTTGAGATATAGCGTTTGAGTTCGGGACTCGTGAAGGTTTCCTGCTGACCTTTGCTGAAAATCAGGTCCATCGGCTCCATCATGATCATCGTGTCTAACTCCATGCCCGTGCTGATATGTTCGCGCAGACCTTTCAGCTCGCGGATTTTGTAGTTCACGGCCTTCCAGTGGTATCGGCTGTCCGAGATGGTGTCATATTGGATGACATTGGCGGTCATGTGGCTCACCAGTTTCTTCTTCTCAAACTTGTCAAGCGAGAAGCCATAGCCCGTCTTGCGGGTGTCGTCGTAACGGGAGATGTAGGCGATGACACCTTTGTCTACCTGCAGCTGCACGTTGCTGGCCATGGTGTTCTTCTTGTTCTTGCTGTTCTTGTATTGTGCTTCAAAGTCGTGCTTCACAATCGTACCTTTCGGGATGACGTATGAACCCAGATAGAAATTGAGCACTGAGATGAGAGCAGCCGAAATCATATAGGGACGCAGCAGACGCTTGAAACTCATGCCGCAGGCCATCATGGCAATCACTTCTGAGTTGCCCGCCAGTTTCGAGGTGAAGAAGATGACCGCGATAAACACGAACAAGGGGCTGAAGAGGTTGGCAAAATACGGAACAAAGTTGGCATAGTAGTCGAAGACAATGGCACGCATGGGTGCATTGTTGGCCGTAAACTTAGCCAGGTTCTCGTTGATGTCGAAGACAATGGAGATGGAGATGATGAGAATGATTGAATAGAAATAGGTGCCGATAAACTTCCGGATGATGTAGCCGTCGATGAGCTTGATCATGCGGAAGGGGTTGAGCCACCGCAATAGGCGGTAAAGCCACACAAAAGGCCATCGCATCCACCGGGTTTTCCGGCGGATGGTACGGATGTGGTGCAACAGATGATGGTGTTTTCTGATTTTGTTGATCTTCATCTCAGTCTATGGATATGGATAATCTTGTTCCTACGTTTGTGGATATGCGTGTCCCGGGGCAGAGCAGTGGCTTATCTCCTGCGTCCCAGGTTCTCTACGACGCTCCGTTTCCAACTGCTAAAGTCACCATCGATGATATGTTGGCGGGCATCGGTCACCAAGCGTAGGTAGAAGGCCAGATTGTGGATGCTGGCTATCTGCATGGCCAGCAGTTCCTGGGCCTTGAACAGATGGTGGAGATAGGCTTTGGTATAAATCTGGTCGGTGTGGCAGCCGTCTGGGTCGATGGGGGTGAAGTCGCTCTCCCATTTCTTGTTGCGCATGTTCATCGTGCCCTCATAGGTGAAGAGCATGGCGTTGCGCCCGTTACGGGTGGGCATCACACAGTCAAACATGTCTACTCCTCGTTCTATTGCCTCCAGAATATTTTGGGGAGTGCCTACACCCATGAGGTAGCGGGGCTTGTCGGTAGGCAGAATCTCATTGACTACCTCTATCATCTCATACATGACCTCGGTGGGTTCACCTACTGCCAGACCGCCAATGGCATTGCCGTCGGCATCCTTGTCGGCAACATACTTGGCTGCATCGCGGCGCAATTCCTTGAAGGTACAACCTTGTACGATAGGGAAAAGGCTCTGCTGGTGACCATAAAGGGGGGCTGTCTCCTGAAAACGGCGGAAGCAACGATCGAGCCATCGCAGGGTGAGTTGAAGGCTCTTCTTGGCATATTGATAGTCGCTTTGACCAGGTGGACACTCGTCGAAAGCCATGATGATGTCAGCGCCAATGATGCGCTGTGTATCCATTACATTCTCTGGAGTAAAGATGTGTTTGGAACCATCAATGTGGGAGCGGAACTCGCAACCTTCTTCACGCAGTTTGCGAATGCCAGTAAGTGAAAAGACCTGAAAACCACCTGAATCAGTCAGGATGGGACGATTCCAACCACCAAATTGGTGTAGGCCTCCAGCTTGGCGAAGAATGTCCAATCCCGGACGGAGATACAGATGATAGGTGTTGCCCAGAATGATTTGGGCTTGAATCTGTTCGCGCAACTCGTCGAAGTGGACGCCTTTTACACTTCCACAGGTGCCGACTGGCATGAAGATAGGAGTAAGAATCTCCCCATGATCCGTGGTGAGTTTGCCAGCGCGGGCATCCGATTGTGCATCTGTATGTTGAAGTTCAAATTTCATGTGTAAGCTGAATAATATAAAGGAATAGGGAGAATTAAGACAATTAAGCGTTTGTCTTTGGCTCCTCGTCGATATCAAAATGGACTGGATGCTCTACCTGTTCATCAGTGAGCGCGAAGTTCCATACGTCAAGGATAGTCTCAACATAATGGAACTGCAATCCTTCCAGATATATCTCGGCTATCTCTTCAATGTCTTTCCGGTTATCAGAACAGATGAGAATATCCGTGATGCCGGCTCTCTTGGCAGCGAGAATCTTTTCTTTGATGCCGCCGACCGGCAGCACTTTGCCGCGGAGAGTGATTTCACCAGTCATGGCCACTTTCTTTCTAATCTTTCGTTGGGTGAGGGCAGAAGCCAGTGACGTAGCAATGGTGATGCCTGCGGAAGGCCCATCTTTAGGGGTGGCTCCTTCGGGAACGTGGATATGGATGTTCCAGTTGTCGAAGATGCGGTAGTCGATATGCAGGTAGTTGGCATGAGCCTTCACATATTCTACAGCCAGCATGGCTGACTCTTTCATGACATCACCCAAATTGCCCGTGAGCGTGAGTTTGGAGCCCTTTCCCTTGCTGAGACTGGTTTCTATAAAAAGAATCTCGCCGCCGACGCTGGTCCATGCCAGTCCTGTCACTACTCCAGCTTCTTTGTTGCCCTGATAGATGTCGCGGTTGTAAGGCGGTTTGCCCAGTAATTCCGTCACTTCTTCCTTCTTTATTCTGCTGTAGGGAAGTCTGCCGTCTTCTGTCAGTCGGAAGGCCAGTTTTCTCAGAATCTTATTGATGACCTTTTCAAGTTGGCGTACGCCACTTTCGCGGGTATAGTGTTCTATTATTTCCTCAATGGCTTCTGGGGTAAAGGATAGACGGCGGCCATGGTTTAGTCCGGTATTCTCCTTCTCTTTTGGAATCAGGTGACGCTTGGCTATCTCCATCTTCTCTTCTGTGAGGTAACCGCTCACTTCGATAATCTCCATACGGTCGAGCAGAGGACGGGGAATGGTGTTCAAATCGTTGGCGGTGGCAATAAACAACACCTTCGACAGGTCATAATCCTTGTCGAGATAGTTGTCATGGAAAGTGCTGTTCTGTTCGGGGTCGAGCACCTCAAGCAAGGCGGACGCCGGGTCGCCGTTGTGCGTGTTTTGGGTGATTTTGTCAATCTCGTCGAGAATGAATACGGGATTGGAGTAGCCTGCCCTTTGGATGCCTTTGATGATGCGTCCGGGCATGGCACCGATATAGGTGCGACGGTGACCTCTGATTTCCGATTCGTCGTGCAGACCGCCCAATGAGATACGTACATACTTGCGGTTGAGTGACTTGGCTATACTGCGTCCGAGACTGGTCTTGCCTACACCGGGAGGGCCTACAAGACAGAGAATGGGTGATTTCAAATCACCGCGAAGGCTCAGTACCGCGATATATTCAAGGATGCGCTCCTTGACCTTTTCCATGCCATAGTGGTCTTCATCGAGTATTTTGCGGGCACGCTTGATGCTCAAATCGTCTTTTGTGCAAAGATTCCAAGGCAGAGAAACATAGGTCTGAAGATAGTTGAGCAGGATGTTATAATCGGGACTTTGGGGGGCAATGGTGTCCAGTTTGCGCAGTTCTTTATAAAAAGTCCTTTCCACTTCCAATGTCCAATTTTTCCCCTTAGCATTGTCAAGCAATTCTTGTTTCTCGGGGTTCACCTCGTTTACCCCCATCTCTGCCTGGATATTTCTAATCTGTTGTTGCAGGAAATAGTTCTTTTGCTGCATGTCGATATCCTCGCGTGTCTTCTCCCGGATAGAGTTCTTGATTTGCTCCAGCCTGATTAGTTTCTGAATGTGGCGTGTAGCTTCCAGAACACGTTCCTTGATGGGGCTGATCTGGAGCAACCCGATTTTGTCCATAATGGGGATGGGCATGTTGGTGCAGATGAAGTTGAGTGCCATGACATCATTATTGATGTTACGCACTGCATAGGCTGCATCCTCGGGTATCTCTTCAGAAATCTTGATGTAGTTAACCGTCTCCTTGCGTAGGAATTTGATGGCTATGTCAAACTCTTGGTCTTTGGCGAGAGGCATCTGTTCGGTGAACGACTCAACCTCTCCGGTCAGGTAAGGGGTCAACTGGGTGATGGATTTCAAACTCAGTCTGCCCAATCCTTGCAGCACAACCGAATGATTGTGTTCGGAGAGTTGCAGCACCTTTACCACGCGGGCATACACGCCAACGGGGTAAAGGTCTCGCAGATTAGGATTATCTATATTGGGATTGGTTTGGCATACAACGCCTATGATACCGCCTGTTTTTTCTGCTCGTTTGATGAGTGCAAGGCTTGAGTCCCTGCCAATCATGATGGGAGATACAGCACCAGGAAACAGTACATAGTTCCTCACGGGGAGAATAGGTACGTTGGTGGGTGCGGGTTCTTTGTACAGTTCTGAGATGTCGCCATCAAAATCGGCAATCATAGAGAAAGCCTTGGGAGTATCATTGACGTTCATGATTCAATTTATCTTATATACTTGCAGTTTTCAGCCTGCAAAGTTACAAAATAAATATGAATAATGTGCGCAGATTGGATTTTTTTTACATCTTATACCAAATCAACCTTGTTTATGTCCTGTTCTTTCTCACAGTAGTGGCACTTGATGATGCCGTGTTCTTTGTCTTCCACATGGAACAGGGTCTGCATGGGTTCGTTGTTGGTGATACATTTGGGGTTGTTGCATTTCACGATACCTCGCAAGTCATCGGGAGTGATGACAGTCTTTTTCTCTACCACTTCATAATCTTTGATGATGTTGAGTACGATATTGGGGGCCACCACCGAGAGACGGGATATTTCTTCGTCGGTAAAGAAACGGTCTTCCACCTTGATGATGCCCTTGTGGCCCAGCTTTTTGGAACGGTAGTTATAACCGATGGTGATGGGGGTGTCCAGATTCTCCAGTTTCAGGAGACTGACAACCTGGTAAGTCTTGTTTGTGGGTATGTGGTCGATGACAGTACCATTCTTGATGGCGGCCACCAGCATTTCTTTCTTTGCCATAATGGATATTTCAATGATGTGAGATAATGAGTTGGGAATGGGTTAGGGGAGGATGGTCGTGTCGGCTCTCACCTCGTCGAGAGTGATGCCCAGCACGTCACAGAAGATAGCTTCGCGGGCAAAGAGTCCGTTGCCGGCCTGTTGGATATAATAGGCATGCGGATCTTCATCTACGTCGTAGCTGATTTCGTTGACACGAGGTAGTGGATGAAGAATACGCATGTTATCTTTTGCACTGGCAAGCATGTCGCGTTTCAGAATGTAGACATTTTTGACCCGTTCATATTCCATCAGGTCAGAAAAGCGTTCTTTCTGTACTCTGGTCATGTAGAGAATGTCGGCATCGGCTATCACTTTTTCATTGAAGGCGGTATGTTCTTGGAACTTGATGCCGTGTTCTTTGCAGTATATCTTGTATTCGGTGGGCATGGCAAGTTCTTTGGGGGCCACGAAATGGAAAGTAGGGTTAAAGTGTCGCATGGCCATCAATAGTGAGTGGACGGTGCGTCCGTATTTCAGGTCGCCTACCAAATAGATATTCAGGTTCTCAAGCGTGCCTTGGGTTTTGTAAATCGAATACAGGTCGAGCATACACTGGGAGGGGTGTTGGTGAGCTCCGTCGCCAGCGTTGACAATGGGAACGGGAGCAACTTCGCAAGCATATTGCGCAGCACCCTCGATGAAGTGGCGCATCACAATCACGTCGGCATAGTTGCTCACCATCAGGATGGTGTCTTTTAAGGTTTCGCCCTTGGTGCCGCTTGTAATCTTGGGGTCGGCAAAACCGATAACGCGAGCTCCAAGACGGTTGGCTGCCGTCTCAAAACTCAGACGTGTACGCGTAGAAGGTTCGAAGAAGAGGGTTGCCACAACTTTTCCCTTGAGGAGTTCTCTGTTGGGATGTTTTTCAAATTCTTTTGCCATTTCCAGCATATAGAGGATTTTCTCTTTGCTGAGGTCAGCAATGGTTACGAAATCATGCCTTTTCATAAGGATATGTTTTGTTGTTGTTGTTTTTTCGCCGCTAAGGTACACATTTATTCTGATTTATTGGTGAGATTATCAAAGAAAAGCAGTATTTTTGCACCAAAAAAACAAAAATGGCCTCTTGATATGGCTATTCATACCATTTTTTAACATCTATCAGTATGAGAAAAGTGTTTATCTGTACTCTCTGGAGTTTCTTGGTGGTTGCAATCGTTATTGCTGCTCTATCCTTCTATGCCATTGCCAAAGGTTGGATTGGATATATGCCTCCTGTCGAAGACCTGCAGAACCCCATCAGCCGATTTGCAACCCAAGTGTTTTCATCCGACAGACAACTTATCGGCACTTGGAATTACAACAAGGAAAACCGCATTTGTGTGGATTTCGCTGATTTGCCCAAATCTCTGGTGGATGCATTGGTTGCTACAGAAGATGCACGCTACTACGACCATGCTGGCATCGATTTCTATGCACTCGGCAGAGCGATTGTCAAGAGAGGACTGATGGGGCAGGCCAGTGCCGGGGGGGGGTCAACCATTACCCAGCAACTTGCCAAACAGTTGTATTCGGGAAAGGCGCATAGTGTGACGGAACGTTTGCTTCAGAAACCCATTGAATGGGTCATCGCTGTTCAGTTGGAACGATGCTATACCAAGGAGGAAATTATCGCCTTGTATCTGAATTATTTCGATTTCCTGCATAATGCAGTCGGCATTAAAACGGCATCAAACACATATTTCTCCAAGAATCCTAAAGATTTGACGGTAACGGAATCGGCCACATTAATCGGACTCTGCAAAAATCCGTCCTATTTTAATCCCGTAAGAAATCCCGAACGTTGCCGAACCCGAAGAAATGTTGTGCTGGGCCAAATGCTCAAAGAGGGTTATCTCAGCGAAGAGGAATATCAGAAATATTCGGCGGAGCCTCTCCAACTCAACTTTCATGTCGCTGACCATAAAGAGGGTATTGCCAATTATTTCAGAGAGTTCCTTCGACTGTATATGACTGCAAAAAAGCCTGTGAGGAGTAACTATCCCGAATGGAATCTTGTAAAGTATCATCAGGATTCGATTCATTGGGAAACTGACCCCCTTTATGGCTGGTGTAACAAAAATAGAAAGAAAAACGGTGAAGCCTATAATGTATATACCGACGGACTGAAAATCTATACAACGGTCGATTCCCGCATGCAGCGATATGCTGAAATGGCTGTCCGAGAGCATGTGGCCAAATTCCTTCAGCCTGCGTTCGACAAAGAGAATGGCCGGAAAAGTACGGCCCCCTTCTCGGGCAAACTAACCAATGAACAGGTGCAAGCCATTTTGGGCCGTTCAGTGAAACAGTGTGAGCGCTATCGGGTGATGAAAAATGCTGGAGCTACTGAACAGGAAATAAAGAAAGCATTCACCACACCCGTGGAGATGACCGTCTTCACCTATCATGGTGAGATAGATACTGTCATGTCTCCTATCGACTCTATCAGATATTATAAGAAATTCCTCAGATGCGGATTTATGAGCATGGAGCCCATGACTGGTTATGTGAAGGCATACGTGGGAGGTGTGGATTTCAGTCATTTTAATTATGATATGTGTATGGATGGCCGCAGACAGGTCGGTTCTACCATCAAACCGTTCCTGTATGCTTTGGCAATGGAAAACGGTTTTACACCTTGTGATTTGGCTCCCAACGTACAGCAGACTTATACGGTGGCAGGCCAAAATTGGACTCCTCGCAACTCCAGCCATAGTCGCTATGGAGAGATGGTGACATTGAAGTGGGGATTGGCACAGTCGAACAACTGGATTTCTGCCTATCTCATGAGCAAGCTCAATCCCAATGCTTTCGTCACGTTGCTCAAGGAGTTTGGTATCAAGAACCCTCTGATACATCCTTCTATGGCTCTGTGCTTGGGCCCTTGTGACATCTCGGTGGCCGAAATGGTCAGCGCTTATTCTGCTTTTGTCAACCATGGTATTCGTTGCGCACCTACTTTTGTTACCCGCATCGAGGACAATGAGGGGAATGTGATAGCCAATTTCTCGCCCCGGATGAATGAGGTAATCAGTGAAGAGAGTGCTAACCGGATGCTCTTCATGTTGCGTGCTGTCATCGATGAGGGTACGGGAGGCAGAATCCGCTATAAATATAATATAAAAGGTGAAGTGGGAGGAAAAACCGGTACCACAAACAATAATAGTGATGCTTGGTTTATCGGTTTTACCCCCTCGCTCGTGAGCGGCGTATGGGTTGGTGGAGATGATCGTGATATCCATTTTGACTCCATGAGGATGGGGCAGGGCGCAACGATGGCATTGCCCATCTGGGCCTATTATATGAGAAGAGTCTTTGCTGACCAATCTTTGGGTTATTCAGAAGAGGATAGGTTTGATATGCCTGCTGATTTCAATCCTTGTGGTATGGGAACCGATGACCAAATTGCTGATGATGGTGGAATCAATATTGAGGAGATTTTTGAATGATTACCCCTCGAACGGTTGATTTACATCAATTTCATGCTATAAAACATGCTTTTTTTGAAAATTTCTTGTG
>JAEDMP010000033.1 GCA_016302965.1 Bacteroidaceae bacterium | reverse complement strand
GTGGATGCTGCAGAATATCCCGACGCTCCCGTTGACTTCGACGACGCTATCGAGAACTACAAGCAGATGCTCGAGATTACAGGCGACATAGCCGCCAACATCATCGAACCCAACTCTGAGGCTGTTGACCTCGAAGGTCCACACCTCGTTGACGGACGCATGGTGTATGCTTCCAAGACATTCGAAAACCTCGACGCCACCCGCAAGGCTGGTCTTTGGGGCGTGTCGATGCCCCGTCGCTACGGCGGTCTTAACATGCCTATCACTCCCTACTCTATGGCCTCGGAGATTGTATCGGCTGCCGACGCTGGTTTCCAGAACATCTGGAGCCTTCAGGATTGTATCGAGACCCTCTATGAGTTTGGCGACGAGGAGCAGCGCAAGAAGTACATCCCCCGCGTATGTGCCGGCGAGACCATGTCGATGGACTTGACCGAGCCCGACGCCGGTTCCGACCTTCAGCGCGTGATGCTCAAGGCAAGCTATGACGAGGAGAACAAGTGCTGGCGACTGAACGGTGTGAAGCGATTCATCACCAATGGCGACTCCGACATCCACCTCGTGCTCGCCCGCTCTGAGGAAGGTACACACGACGGTCGAGGACTCTCTATGTTCATCTACGACAAGCGCGACGGCGGCGTCACCGTTCGCCACATCGAGCACAAGCTCGGTATCCACGGTTCGCCCACCTGTGAGCTTGTTTACAAGAATGCCAAGTGTGAGTTGTGCGGAAGCACCCGTCTTGGTCTTATCAAGTATGTGATGGCGCTGATGAACGGTGCCCGTCTCGGTATCGCCGCACAGTCGGTGGGCGTGAGCCAGGCTGCCTACAACGAAGGCCTTGCCTACGCCAAGGAGCGCCGCCAGTTTGACACCGCCATCATCGATTTCCCCGCCGTCTACGACATGCTCTCACGCATGAAGGCCAAGCTCGATGCCGGTCGCGCCATTCTCTATCAGACAGCCCGCTATGTGGATATCTACAAGGCTCTCGACGACATCGCCCGTGAGCGCAAGCTCACTCCTGAGGAGCGTGCCGAGCAGAAGAAGTATACCCGTCTGGCCGATGCCTTCACTCCGCTCGCCAAGGGTATGAACTCCGAATATGCCAACCAAAACGCCTACGATGCCATCCAGATTCACGGTGGTTCGGGCTTCATCATGGAATACAAGAGCCAGCGCCTCTACCGCGACGCCCGCATCTTCTCTATCTATGAGGGTACTACCCAGCTGCAGGTGGTGGCCGCCATCCGCTATATCACCAACGGCACCTACCTGAGCATCATCAAGGAGATGATGGAACGTCCCATCTGCGACTGCGCAGCCCCCATGCGCCAGCGCATCGCCAAACTGGTTGAACTCTATGAGGATGCCATCAACTACGTGAAGGAGCAGGGTGACCAGAGTCTGCAGGACTTCCTGGCACGCCGCCTCTACGAGATGACGGCCGACATCATCATGTCGGTGCTGCTGCTCGAAGACGCTACCCGCGCTCCAGAACTCTTCAAGAAGAGCATCCACGTCTATCTGCGCCACGCCGAGGCCGAGTGTACCGCTCACCATGCCTATATCAAGAGCATGACGGCTGCCGACCTGGAGCATTTCAAGGCATAATCCACTGACTATTACAAAGTGGAGGAAGTTGGGGCAACCCTGCTTCCTTCACTTTCATTCGTTCATAACAGATTACACCTTATTATATATATCGATGAAAAAACTACTGCTATCTATCGCTGCCCTGGGCTTCACTGCAGCCATGGCCAACGCCCAGAGCCTAAAGCCAATCGAAGACGAGAACAAGGTGGTGGACAACACCCCTGACAGCATCAATAAGGCACTCATGGCACGTCCCGCACCGGGCACGACCCGACGCGGCAATAATCCCGTGCTCTTCCTCATCGGCAACTCCACCATGCGCAATGGTACATTGGGCAACGGCAACAACGGACAGTGGGGATGGGGTTACTTCGCCCATGAGTATTTCGACACCAACCGCATCAGCGTGGAGAACCAGGCACTGGGCGGCATGAGCACCCGTACCTTCTACACCCAGCTCTGGCCTGCCATCCGTCAGGCCCTGAAACCAGGCGACTGGGTGATTATCTCTATCGGACACAATGACAGCGGTCCCTTTGACGAGGGGCGTGCCCGTGCCGTGATGAAGGGAACAGGCACCGACTCGATGGAGGTGACCATCAAGGAGACAGGACGCAAGGAGATGGTCTATACCTACGGCGGCTACATGCGCAAGTATATCGCTGAATGCCGGGCTGCCGGTGCCCATCCTATCCTGATGTCGCTCACACCGCGCGATGCCTACGATGACAACGGCAAGATTGTACGCAAGCCTCAGGGAGAATGGCTCGAGGTCATCTCACGCGAGCAACATGTGCCCTATGTCGACCTGAACGAGATTTCGGGTGCCAAGCTCGACCGCTTCGGCAAGTGGAAAGAGAGCTACCACTTCTACAAAGATAAAATCCACACCAGTAAGTTCGGTGCCATGCTCAATGCCCGCTCTGCCGCCGAAGGACTGGCCGCCAACACCGACCCCCAGCTGGCTCCGCTGCAAGCGATGATGCGTAACCTCACCCCTGACACCGTGGCCGTGAAGCGCGAGAAAGGCAAGCCCGTGGTGTTCATCACCGGCGACTCCACCGTGAAGAACGAAGACAAGGATGATGGCATGTGGGGCTGGGGTGCTGTGGCCAATACCATCTTCGACGAAAAGAAAATCACCATTGCCAACTGCGCCAAGGCTGGCCGCTCCACCCGCACCTATCTGAACGAAGGCCGCTGGGACCAGGTGTACAACAGTCTGCAACCCGGCGACTTCGTGCTGCTGCAGTTCGGACACAATGACATTGGTCCCATCGACAACAACAAAATGCGCGGCACCATCCCCGGCACCTCCGACTCCACCCACGTCTACCGCATGGAGAAGTCGGGCGACTACGAACTGGTCTACACCTTCGGCTGGTATCTGAAGAAGTTCATCCAGGATGTACGCGAGAAGGGAGCCACTCCCATCCTGCTCTCGCTCACCCCGCGCAACGAATGGCCCAACGGCAAGATTGAACGCCGCAACGACACCTACGGCAAATGGTATCGTGAGGTGGCCGAAGCCACAGGCGTGGAGTTTGTGGATGTGCATAACATCACCGCCGACCTGCTCGACAAGAAATGCGGCAGCAAGGAGAAGGCAGCCCCCTATTACAAGCGTGACCACACCCACACCTCAAAGAAGGGTGCCCTCAACAATGCACAGAGCGTGAAGAAGGGTCTGAAGGCCAACAAGTCGCCCCTGTGCAAGTATCTGAAATAATAGCAAGCATCCAAAAGATTGATTGACAGACTGACCATAGACAAGATACTCGACGCCACGGACATCGTGGATGTGGTGTCAGAGTTTGTGACATTGCGGAAGGCAGGCATCAACTACAAAGGGTTGTGCCCCTTCCACGATGACAAAACACCGTCGTTCATCGTTTCGCCAGCCAAAGGCATCTGCCATTGCTTTGCCTGCGGCAAGGGCGGAACGGCGGTGAGCTTCCTCATGGAGCACGAGCAGATCAGTTATCCCGAAGCCCTGCGCTGGCTCGCTCGCAAATACAACATTGAGATCAAGGAACAGGAACTCAGCGACGAACAGCGGCAGGAACAGAACGAACGGGAGTCGATGTATGTGGTGAACGAATGGGCGAAAACCTATTTCCACCGCCTGCTCCTCGAGGATGCCGACGGACAGGCCATCGGCCAACAGTATTTCCGCAGCCGTGGCGTGCGGGATGACATCATCGAGAAATTCCAGTTGGGTTATGCCCTCCCGCGGCGCAATGCCCTCTCGGAAACAGCCCTGAAAGCTGGCTACCAGAAAGAGTTTCTCATCAAGACGGGACTTTGCTACCAACGTGACGACGGCACTCTGGTCGACCGCTATGCCGGACGAGTCATCTTCCCTTGGCACAACGTGAGCGGCAAGGTGAGTGCTTTCGGCGGACGACTGCTCGACTCACGTACCAAGGGGGTTCAGCAGAAGTATGTCAATTCGCCCGAGTCGGACATCTTCCACAAAGACCGGGAACTCTACGGCCTCTACCATGCCAAACGCGCCATATCCAAATATGACTGTGTCTATATGGTAGAGGGCTATACGGATGTCATCGCCATGCACCAGTGCGGATTGGAGAACGTGGTAGCCAATTCAGGCACCGCCCTCAGCGTTCACCAGATCAAACTCCTGCGCCGCTTCACCCCCAATATCGTTTTGCTCTACGATGGTGACGAGGCAGGCATCCATGCCGCCATGCGAGGCACCGACATGCTCTTGAAGGAAGGGATGAATGTAAAGGTGCTGCTGCTGCCCGACGGCGACGACCCCGACAGTTTCTCACGCAAGCATACAGCGGAGGAGTTTGTCGCATACATCAAGGAACACCAGGCAGACTTCATCGCCTTCAAGATGAACCTGACTCTACAGGGAGTAACCGACCCCATCAAGCGGTCGGAGGCCATCAGCGGTATCGTGAGAAGCATCTCGATGATTCCCGACCAAATCACCCGCGACACCTATCTCCACCAGTGCGCCTCTGACCTGATGATGAACGAGGAGACCCTCATCAACACCATGAACCGCTTTATCCGAGGTGACATAGAGAATGCCGCCAAGGAACTCGAACGCGACCAACGGCGGGCAGAACGCGTCACGGCCACCCAGACCGCCCCCCAGCAGCCAGCCAACACAACAGAGCCGTCGGCTGTTCAGACACCCCCTTCCCCGTCAGCTGCCACACTGCTCCAAGCCGGCGACGTGGAGACCCTGCTCCTGCAGACCATCATCCGACATGGCGAGGAAATCATCTTCGACCGGGTGGAGACCGAAGACGGACAGACCATCCAGCTCTCAGTAGCCCAGTATATCTTCTACGACCTGCAACAAGACGGAATAGACTTCTCCCATCCGCTCTACAACCAGATACTGAGGGAGGCCGTAGAGCACAATAACGAAGAGGGATTCCAAGCCGAAGCCTATTTCGCCCATCATCATGACATCGCCATCAGCAATATTGCCAACCAGCTGATTGTGAATAGATACCAGTTGAGCAAAAGCTTGGAAATGACCCACAAGCAGGATTCGCTCCGCCAAAAGGTTATCCACCTGATTCTCGACCTGCGGCTCCGTATCATCAATGCCCGGATGCGCGACATCCAACTGCAACTGAAACAGGCAGGAACAGACATGGAACATATCCGCCAACTGATGGAGGAATACCGTGACACCCAACAACTGCGGGATGCACTCGCCCGCCAACTCGGCAGCGACATCATCGTACGCCGGGGATAGCGCAGCAATCCTCCCCCAAAAAGAACCAAAACAAAACCAGGACAAGACCAACTGCCATGCATGAACTCAATCTCATTGGAGTTGTTATCTATAAACTCATGACCATTGCTGCCATCATCCACGTGCTGATGGACAACAGGCAGCCAGCCAAGACTGTTGCTTGGGTCTTGGTCATCTATTTCGTACCGGTGGTGGGCATCCTGTTCTATCTCTTCATCGGCATCAACACCCGCCGCAAACGACTCGTGAGCCAGCGTAGCATGGACCAGTTGACCAAACGCTCGATGCTCGAATTTGTGGAACAGCAAAACTTCAACCCACCTCCCGAATACGCGACCATCATCCAGCTCTTTACCAACCAGAACATGGCGTTGCCCTTCCAGAACAACCGCACCACCTTCTATACCACGGGCAGCGACTTCTTTCTGGAACTGCTCCAGGCCATCGGCAAAGCCCAACACCATATCCACATCAACATGTACATCTTCGATGCCGACCCCATCGGCCGGCTCATTGCCGATGCACTCATCGACAAGGCGAGACAGGGGGTGGAGGTGCGCGTCATCTACGATGATGTGGGCTGCTGGAAGGTACCCAACCAGTTTTTTGAGCACATGCGCGAAGCTGGTATCGAGGTGAGTGCCTTTTTGCCTGTGCGTTTTCCGCTGTTCACGAGCAAAGCCAACTACCGTAACCACCGCAAACTCATCGTCATCGATGGACATACGGGATTCATCGGAGGGATGAATATCGCTTTGAGATACGTGAAGGGTACCCAACTGGGATTGTGGCGCGACACGATGGTTAAGGTGGAAGGAGGGGCTGTCTATGGTCTGCAGCGTGCCTTTCTCGTCGACTGGTATTTCGTAGACCGTACCCTCATCTCCAAACACCTCTATTATCCCACGGTCTCCCCCACTCTATCCAACCAATGTCTGGCCCAGGTGGTGACGAGCAGTCCCGCCACCCTCTATCCCGAAATCATGCAGGGACTGGTGCATATCATCCTCAACGCACGCCGCTATCTCTATATCCAGACCCCCTATTTCCTGCCTACCGACTCAGTGCTCATCGCCTTGAAGACGGCCGCTGTGAGCGGCATTGACGTACGTCTGATGGTACCACTCCACAATGACGGGCACTTGGTGGAATGGGCGAGCCGTTCGTATCTGAGAGAGGTGGCAGAGGCTGGCATCAAGGTCCTGTTCTATGCTGATGGGTTCCTGCACAGCAAGCTGATTGTCTCAGACGACTGGCTGTCGAGTTGCGGTTCCACCAACATCGACTGCCGCAGCTTCGAGAACAATTTCGAAGCCAATATCTTCTTTTACGATACCGACACTGCCATCACCTGCAAACGCCTGTTTCTTGACGACGAGAAACATTGCCAGACGATGGAGTCCTGGATGAATCAGGGAAATGCCTTTCCTGGAAAACTGCCCTTCCTGCAACGCTTGTTAGAGAGCATCCTCCGGCTGATGGCTCCGATTCTATAAAGTATCGCCGGTTTCACCATTATTCTTCACGTATACGCAGGATGTAATCAAAAGCGTTGAGAACCAGTACCGGAAAACCATAGTTTTCCAGGTCATCATAATCCACCCACTGGTAGTCGGGTGGAAGGTCGGGACGCTGCTGGGGTGTCCAGATATGGAAATCAGCCACAATACGCCGATGCGTCAGCACATGCATCACGTTCTGGAGCAACAAAATCCACTCCGGCTCATGCTGCCGGAGCGATGCCTTCAGTTCTTCAGCGGCATCCGTCAGGTTGACGGGTTCCCATAATCCCCTCCAGATGTCGTTTTCCTCCCTTCGCCGGATGGCGACACATCCCTTTGAGATGATGACCAGATAATCCATCCGTCGTTCCTTCACCTTCAGTTTTCTTATTTTCTCCGGCAACAGCTCCACCTTATCTTCAGCCCTGGCTCCACAACGGTCGGCCAGCGGACAGGACGTGCAGTCGGGCGAGGTGGGCGTACACTGGGTAGCCCCGAAATCCATCATCGCCTGGTTGTAGTCGGCCACCCTTTGCTCGGGCAGCAATTCCTCTGCCAGACGGGCAAAGAGTTTCTTCCCCTCGGTAGAGTTGATGGGCGTATCAATGGCGAAGAAGCGGGCCAACACCCGATAGACATTGCCATCCACGGGAGCCACGCGCTGACCGAAGGCGAAGGAGGCAACGGCGGCAGCCGTATAGGGTCCCACCCCACTCAGCCGAAGCAACCCCTCGTAGGTATCGGGGAATGCGCCCAAGGCCACCACCTGTTTGGCAGCCTGATGGAGATGGCGGGCACGTGCATAATAGCCCAGTCCCTGCCACTGCCTCAACACCTCGTCTTCAGAGGCTGCGGCCAGCGCCTCCACGGTGGGAAAGCGGTCAAGAAACCGGTACCAGTATTCCATTCCCTGTTGCACTCGGGTCTGCTGCAAGATGACCTCACTGAGCCAAATGGCGTAGGTATCAGGGCGATGGCGCCAAGGCAGGTCACGACCATGCCGGTCGAACCACTGCAGAAGTGTGGGGGCAAAGAAATCTTTCATCAATCAATAAGAGGATTATGGTTCACTCAAAACTGTACATACCCGATCCTGGAAATGGCGTCCATGTTTGGTATGCATCAGTCCCTGGTTCATGATAGCGAAACAAAGCAGATGGCCGTTGGCTGCCTGCAGATACCCCGCCAGACTGGTCACTCCGAGGAGTGTTCCCGTCTTGGCTCGCACGTTGCCTTGGGTGAAGGCACCCTTCATCCGGTTCTTCAATGTTCCGTCTTCTCCTGCCACGGGCAGCGAGGGATAGAGATGCAGATAGATGGGTGCGGAATGATAAGCATAGCGAAGGAGTGCCACCTCTATGGCGGGCGTGAGATAATTGTAGAGTGACAGTCCGCTTCCGTCGGCAATGCGATAGAGAGTAGATTCAGGAATTACCTTGTCCAAGAGCCGTTTGAGCTGTTCTCTCGCCATCTTGGCTGTGGCAAAGGGTGTTCCTCTCCAAGCAGCGAGATGGTAGAAGAGCGATTCGGCAAAGAGGTTGTCACTCTCTTTCATCATGGGAATAAGCACCTGGTCGATGGTATGGAAACGGCTGTTGATGGCATACGCATCGGCTGGGGTCACTCCCCGCATCGTGTCGGCTTCGACCACCACTCCGGCCTCTTCCAACGAGACGAGCAATCGGGGCAGAAAGCAGTCTTTGCCCGAGACGAGCAGCGGACTGAGTACGGGATTGTCATCATCCCAACACCACCCCTCGCCCCATCTGACGGTGTCCTTGAGCGATACATCTGCCACAATACTTCCACGGATGGTGTCTACGCCCATCCGCCGGATGCTCTCGACAAAGGAATGGAGGTCGTCCCGATTGAAGAGCGGGTCGAAACCGCCTTGGCAATAGAGCGTTCCATGAAGCGTTCCATCAGCGATATTCCCTGAATATTTGAGGTGGGTGACCAAGCGGTAAGAACCACCCAAGAGGTCGATGGCAGCAATGGCTGTCAAGAGCTTCATGGTGGAGGCTGGCCTCATCACCTGCCGCTCCCGGTGCTGGAAGAGCACGCTGTCGGCGGTGAGGTCATAGACCATCAGTCCCACCTGCGAAGTCTGAAATATCGGGTTGTCCAGCAGACGGGCCAACTTCTGCTCCACCCTTCTGTTCCAGGGCAGACTGTCGAGTTGGGCCTTGGCCAGGGAATCAGCCTCGGGTGTATCCGTCGCCAAGGAGTCTTGTTCCCGGGAAATGCCAAAAAGCTCATCCTGAGCCTTGAGCGACTGCCACGGCAGCAGCGCAAGCATCAGGATGAGCCATATAGGTTGACGACTCTTTTCCAATAGACCAAGAATCATCCTTGCAGATTAATAGTTCTGGGCAAGCACTTCGAAGTAGCTCTGGGGATGGTCGCAAACAGGGCATACTTCGGGAGCCTTCTGTCCGATTACCACGTGACCGCAGTTGCGGCACTGCCAGATGGTGTCACCGTCGCGTGAGAACACGATGCCGTCCTCGATATTCTTCAGCAGTTTGCGGTAGCGCTCCTCATGATGACGCTCGATGGCAGCCACACCACGCATCTTGGCGGCGATTTCAGTGAAACCTTCCTCCTCAGCCTCTTTGGCCATACGGTCGTACATGTCGGTCCACTCATAATTCTCGCCCTCAGCAGCGGCCTTCAGGTTGGAGATGGTGTCCTTCACGGCACCGCCTTCGAGATACTTGAACCAGATTTTGGCATGCTCCTTCTCGTTGTTGGCAGTCTCTTCGAAGAGGGCGGCAATCTGCACATATCCATCCTTCTTGGCCTTGGAGGCAAAGTAAGTATACTTGTTACGGGCCTGCGATTCGCCGGCAAATGCTTCGAGAAGATTCTTCTCCGTCTTAGTTCCTTTCAGTTCTTTCATTTCGTTTTGTTAGGATAGTTAATAATATAATATTGTATGGAGGGAAGAGGTCGAGGCTACCGCCAAGACATTTCCGAATGCAAAGATACAAAAAAGAAAACATACTGCAAATAAAAAAACACAAATTATTCAGAAAAAACTGGTAACGACCTGCATGATTTCACACATTTTTTATTACTTTTGCACCGCAAATTTCATACAACCAAAAACAAACAGACAAAAATCATCAACAACTAACAAAAATAAAACAGAGACAACAATGAAAAAGATTAGAGCCGCCATCGTAGGCTATGGCAACATCGGCCACTACACCTTAGAGGCCCTTGAAGCAGCCGAAGACTTTGAGATTGCCGGTGTGGTACGCCGCAACGGAGCCCAGGACAAACCCGCCGAGCTTGCCCCATACGAGGTTGTGAGCAACATCCGCGAGCTGAAGGATGTAGACGTAGCCATCCTGGCCACCCCCACCCGCAGTTGCGAGGAGTATGCCAAGGACATCATCCCACTGGGCATCAACACCGTAGACAGTTTCGACATCCATACGAACATCAGTGGCTACCGCAGCCGCATGATGCCCATCTGCCGTGAACACAAGGGCGTAAGCGTGATTGCTGCCGGATGGGACCCCGGTTCCGACTCCATCGTTCGCACCCTGATGCAGGCACTGGCTCCCAAGGGATTGAGCTACACCAACTTCGGCCCCGGCATGTCGATGGGTCACAGCGTGTGTGTACGCTCGAAGGAAGGTGTGAAGAATGCCCTCTCGATGACCATCCCCTTGGGTGAAGGCATCCACCGCCGCATGGTTTATGTGGAATTGGAAGAGGGAGCCCAACTGGAAGAGGTGACCAAGGCCATCAAGGCCGACCCCTACTTCGCCTCTGATGAGACCCACGTGTTTGCCGTTCCTTCCGTGGATGCTGTCCGCGACATGGGCCACGGTGTCCACATGGTGCGCAAGGGCGTGAGTGGAGCCACCCAGAACCAGCGCTTCGAGTTCAACATGAGCATCAACAACCCCGCCCTCACCGCCGAGGTACTGGTAGGTGTGGCACGTGCCACCACCCGTCTGCAGCCCGGCTGCTACACGATGATTGAGATTCCCGTTGTCGACCTCCTTCCCGGCGACCGCGAAGAGTGGATTTCCCATCTCGTTTAAATCGTACCTTTCACAGGTACTGCCTCTATATGTAAGTACCCCGTACCTGCAGTTGCAGATACGGGGTACTTGCATTTGGTATAGGTCAGCCGGGAGGATCCACATCCCGGAAGCCCTATCAGGGAATCATGACCTTGGTCACCTCCTTGCCACGAACCACGATGTTCAGACCATGGACAGGTGCCGACAACTCACGACCCTGCAGGTCGAAGTAACGGGGTTGCTGACCAGCAGCTCCGGTTGCAGCATGGATGCCGGTAGAGTAGCTTTCAAAGTCGGCATAGGTGATGGCAGCCGAGTTGGCCACCTCGCACCGGGTCTTGTCCGTGGCATCATAGTCGTGCACAAAGGCCAGAATGCCGAGATTCTCCATCACATAACTCTTATTGTAGGGGATGGTACACTCATAAGTATAATTGTCGCCATCCCACTCGAGCACATCGCCCCAAGCACTATTCACCCTACGCCCCACATTGTAATGCCAGTAGTCGGTGCTGACACCCGCCTGACTGATGGCCTTGAGATTGGTCTCTGTGAGCACCACGGTAATGCGGGGAGCATTGATGGTAAACATTTCTTTGGCTCTGGCACCCGTCACTGTGACATGAATCGTCTGTGCTTCTTCATCCACAGCCGCCTTCACCTTCAGACTGACGAAGGCGGGTTCGCGCAAACGCTGGCGTATCTGCTCATAGAGATCAAACTTGGACGAGGCACTGGTCACGGCGGTAGCAGCCCCCTTCTCGGCATGACGGTCGTACATCAGGGCCGGCGCATATTCATTGTCAAAGAACCACTCCCAATCCCTATGGAACGAAGCGGTAAACGAGTCAGTATAGTAGCCCACATGGTTCTCCATAGTGTACAGTCTTCCGTCAAACTCCGACTCCTGCATGGCATCGTGCACATAGCCAGCCACACGTGGGCAATTGATACATTTCTCCGTGGTGAACTCCTCAAGGAGCACATGACGGTCGAAACTATGTAGTGTAATCAGGAAGTTGCCGGTGAGGGCATTGTCGGTGGGGTTCTCATCGGCATAGCCGTTGATTTGCTCCAGCGTCACAGTCACGTCCCTGTTGTCGGGATCCATGGTCTGGATGGCTTCGGGAGCGATGGAAAATTCGATGGTTTTGGTCTCATCATAGGCGATGGTAGAGTCGCAATGAACGGTATAGACCTCGCTGATGCCCGAAATGGAACAGACGAAGTCGAAGGAATTCACGGTGACCGTTCCCGCATTATATACCGAGGCGGTAAGGAGGAGTTTCCCCTTGTCCACCACATAGTTCTTCTGCACCTGCAGGGCCTCGAGGGTGAGGTCATACTTCGGCAGGTTGTCACCATAGACGAGCGCTTCCACACAGAGCGTATAGTCGGCCGAGCAGTCCTTCCAGGCATCGGTGCCCGAACGGGTGAAGCAGGAGTAGCCCTCCACCTGTTTGGTGGTGAGACATCCCATGGCCTTGCTGGTGCTCTTCTGGTGATAGGAGTAGCCGATGTAAAGGCAGTCGGTCTCGGGGGTGATGCTCACGGGCTTGGTCAGTGCCACCGTGTTCCATCCCTTCACCTGCGTGGTGATGGTGTCGGTGCTGAGGGGCTCGCCATCGAGCGTAGCGCTCACCCATACCGCAAGCGAGTCGACATTCAGTTTGGAGGCCAGGAATGCGTTCACCTCCCTAATCTCGTTGCCTTTCATCGCATTCAGTTTGGCCGTCTTGAGGCGGATGGCTCCGCTGGTCCAGGTTTTCTTCTGCACAGACATGTCAGAGAAATAGCTGTCTGTCGTAGAAGGAAAGGTTCCTGCTTCACCTTGGCAGTAACCCACCTTGATGCCGGAAACCTGAGCATTGCCCACCCCCGGAAGGGTGAGCAATGCCAAGAGAGAAATCAAAAGTTTTTTCATCTATCCAAAAAATCGTTATTTCAATACCTTACGAACTTCCACACCGCCCTTCTCATTCACAGAGCGCAGGATGTAGAGACCCTTGTCGGCAGCCTTCACCTGACGTCCGTCGAGACTGTAGACAGCCTGCTTGCGCTGGTTCTGTCCGGCCACGGCGTTGATAGCGGTAGAAGTGTTCTTCTTGGTCACGTTCACATCGTCGAGACGGAGGATATACTGACCGTTGCAGTCATGGTGACGGAAGCAGAGGATAATCTTCTTGCCGGCATAGTTGTCGAGTGAGCATTCACGCTTGCTCCATCCGTCCAAAGCACCGTTCTCTTCCTGCAGCGTCTCGGAGATGACAGGTTCGTTCTTGAGTACATCGTCTACGCTGAAGGTTTCAGATTCAAACTCGTGAATATAGAGGCTGTAGTGCTCCTCAAAGCGAGAAGGATGGAAGGCTGATACATAGTAGGAGAGGTCGGCTCCCTCTGCAGGGATGGTGATGACGGGCGAGAAGGTCCAGTTGTCGGGCGTAATCGCTCCAAGATAGTTACTGAAAGAGACAGAGCCGAGGCACTGGGTACCCGAGTGGCAGTAGCTGGCATTATTGCCCCAAAGGTTGGAACCGAGGTTCCAGGTCTCACCATCGCCGTCGTTGTCGTGGATGGTCCAGCCGTAGGCATCGTCTTCGAAGTCGCCTAAGTAGACATAGCCTTCCTCTGCTGCGTCGAGGGCCACACCCTCGCAGTTGACAACCACGTCGCCGGCACTGGTGTTGATGACTACCTCACCCTCATACTCACCGGGATCGCTGGGATAGAACCAGAGTTCCACCTGGATGGTCTTGTTGAATTGCGTTTTAGCTTCGGTTTCGATACCATAGAAGGGGATGTCGCCCTTGATTTCACCGATGGTCAGGTCGGCAGAACCCGTGTTGCGGAGTGTCACCTTGGCGGTAGTATAGCGCTGGGGACCGACGTAGATGGTGTCGAAGGCCACCTCGGGTGTTTCCAGTTTCACTCCATTCTCAGCGAAGTCTATGACATGAATCTTGATGTTGGAGATTTCGAGACAGTCACCCTCAGGAGTCGTGCCGTCGCCATTGTGATACCAGGCCCACTTGTAGTAGTGGTTGCCGGGAACACAAGCCAGGTAGTCTCCCCAGTTTTCATCATTCTCGAATGAGGCAGAACCAGCATCCGTTCCGCTGCCATAAGTGTTCATGGTTCCCGAAGTCATCGGATGACTCATCTCAAAGTAAGCATAACTGCTATAGTAATGGCTGTAATCACCCTCCACTTCGGGACGACCCATGCAGCGTCCTTCCCATGATACATAGGCGAGCTTGCCTTCGGGGATATTCAGATTCATTTGGAACCATGCGGTCTCCATCACGTCATTGCTGCCGGCATTCTTGTTCACGGCCTTACCGTCCTTGATGATGAAGGGAGCATCGGGATTCACCGTCCAACTGGTGATATACTCGGCACCCTCGGTCACGAGGCTGGCAAAGTCAGGCATCTCCATCACCGAAGCACTCACGGTCACGTAGAAAGTTCCGGCTGTGGTTTCGATGGTATAGGTAGCTTTCTTCTCGCCAGCGGTCTTGGTCTCCATGGTCACGGGAATATTTACCTCAGCCATGGTAGCCGTCTCGGCAAGTCCACTGATATCAGCCGTGAAGTCTGCGTTATCACTGGTCACATTTTTCACCACGAGGCTGTTGGCACCCGTGTTCTTCAGGGTGATGACACCTGTCTTCACGCTACTGTTGCCAGGGGCGAGCACATCGTTGCCAAGGTTCACTTCGGGAGTCAGTACGATGGCCGAGTCGGCTTCGAGCGACAGTTCAGAGTAGTCGATATCATAGACATAGAGGAAATTCTCCTCGAGTCCGGAATAGTTGTTGGCATCATACTGGAAGCGGATGAAGTGCTCACCGGGTGCAAACTCCCACGAGCCGCTCATGTCCTCGTTCTGTCCGGTGAAGCTGGCCTTGGCACCGTCGAGATTGTCGATGAAATAACCTCCGGCATTCATATACCAGTAGCTGCTGTTGTTGCTGACGCCCTTCCAGGAAACGGTGGCGAGCTTGCCGGCAGGCACGGTGAAATCGAGGCGCAGCCAGGACTGTCCATATTTGCCATGGGTGCCCGACTTGGCTACGGGCGTTCCGTCCGTGAGACTCGACATCTCGAAGGGGAACTCAATATTGGTGGTTACCTCAAACTTGTCGGTATTCTTGAAAGCAGCTGAGTAGTCGGGATAATCCTTTACTGCACCTGCGAGGTCGACCACGAGCGTAGCCTCGTCAGTACCATTGTCATACACAATCGTGGCAATACCCTCATAACTGCCTGCCTTGGAAGCCAGGAAAGTGAAGGGGACATCAAGAGAACCGTGGGCAGGCACTACACCAGTCATAGCCGTGGAAGTGAAAGCATCATCCTCGGCCTCGAGTTCCATGGCAAACTCGGCATCCATACCGCCTCTATTATATAAGGTGATGGTCTTTTCTACCGCTGTATTGACAAAAGCCTCACCGAAATCGATGGACTCGCTGAAGGAGAAGACATCAGCCACACCCTCTTGAGGGATATTGGCCGTAAACGACTTGTAGACGACGATAGTGCCGTAGGTGTGCTTGGCCAGGAAATGGCTGGCAGCGGTGATGGTGGCTATCTGGCCATCCTCACCAGTGGTCACATTGAACACCAGTTCCTCGGCAGGAGTAAGCGTTCCTCCTTCAGAAATCTCACCAGCCAGCAGCATGGCATCATAGTAGCCGCCGTAGTCACCACACACGATACCATTGACGGTGGTGGGAATGGTGATGGTTCCTGCCTCGGCATCATAGACACCTTCTACGGGATAGTCATAGCAGCGCGACCATGAAGAAAGCGAAGCCTCATACATATTGAAGAGGTTGGTGAAGGTGGCCTTGGTGCCATCGATAGCAAGACCGATGTTGTAGTTGAAGATTTCACCACCCTCATAGTTGAACACGTAGTTCTTGTGGAACGACTGGGCAATAGCAAAATACTGCACCGTATCAACCACTACCCCATCAGCACGCTGCAACTGTTTTTTGGCTGTGCGTACGGTTGGCTTGGGAGAAGCGGCATGGGGAATGACACCCTCCACACATTCGGGAACAGCGAGGATGGTGACGTTGTTGTCGGGCACCGCCTTCCTCAACTCATGGATGTTCACCTTCTGCGGATTCTTCACGACACGCTGGGCAAAGCCGGAGAGCGAAGCGCCGCAAATGATAAAAAGAAGTAAAAGATACTTTTTCATAATGAACTTTGTTAGTTATTGAATGATTTTAATGATAATCAGTTACGGAATCAGCCACAAAAGTAACAATTAAGATTCGAAAAATAGCATCAATGATATTTTCATACCTACAATTTCAAGAAAATGGCAACAAAAACAGAAAAATATTCGTATCTTTGCAAGAAAATGTTACAACAGGTGTCCCCAGATGCCAAATCCTATCCCTAAGTATGATTAGATTTCTCCTGACTCTCTCTTTCATTGTGATGGCATTCTCTGCTTCTTCCAAGCCCCCGATAGCCGATGCCGACAGTCTGGTACATATCGGGCAGCAATACTACCATGAGAACCGGTTTATCGATGCACTCGACGTGCTGGCCGATGCTATGAACCGCGCCGATACCGAAGGCAATGACCAGGCCTACATGAAGGCCTTGCTGATGATTGGAAACACCTATACCATTTTCAGTGACTACGACCAGGCCCTCCACTATTACGAGCTCTGCGAGGAAAGGGCGCTGGCCATCAAAGACGAGGCCATGGTGAACAAGGCACGCAACAACATGCTCATCTGTTATGTGGAGATGGGCAAGGTGAAAGAGGCGGAAGAGTGCTACAAGTCGATTGGCACCATCTATGGTGAAGACACTCATTTCAACCGTTTCTATAGTTACCACAACCAGGCCCTGCTCGCCAAGGCCCGCAAGGACTACAAACTCGCCCTCTTCATGCACCGCCAGGCTCTGCAATATGCCCAAGACCATGACATGCCGGCCTATCTGATTGCGGCACAGATGGGGCAGATAGGCACCGTCAACGAGTTGCTCAACGACAACCGGGGAGCCTTGGACTGGTATCTGAAATGCAAGGAATATGCCGAAGACGGCAAACATTTCGGGCCGCTCACCACTGCCTGCGAGAAGCTCTCAGCACTCTACGGCAAACTGGACAACGAGCAACTGGAGGTGTATTATCACCGGAGATACGTCAGCCTGATCGACTCCTTTTTCCGTGAAAACGAGTTCAACTCCAAGCGGAGCCTCATCGCCAAATACGAGGGACAACACTCCAAGCGGATGATTTCGTCACTCACCACCCGCAACCATACGCTCACCTCGGTCATTGTCATCATTGCCCTCCTGCTGCTGGCACTCAGCGGTCTGCTCGTGTATATCTACTGGCAGAACCGCCGTCTGCGCAACTTCCAGCGCCTGCTCATCGCCAAGCACGAGGAGCACAGCCGCCAACTGACAATGCAGAACGAACTCTACGTGACCCTGCACCAGCAACAGGTACAGGAGACAGCAGAAATACAGGTGACGCCAGCCCCAACCGATACGATTGGAGAAGCCGTCACCGTGACGGAGGACAATGTGACGGAGTACAATGCGGCGGATGAAGAGACGATGAACACCGATGTGGATTTGCTGACCAAGGAACAGGCCGACGCACTGCTCATGGATATCGCCCACGTAATGGAGAACGCCAACGTTATCTGCGACCCTAATTTCTCGCTCAGCCAGCTGGCCCGGATGGTCTCGTCGAACACGAAATATGTTTCGTGGGTCATCAACAAGAACTACAACAAGAACTTCAAGTCGTATCTGACGGAATACCGCATCCGTGAGGCTTCACGCCTGCTCAACAATACGGCAGTATCCGGCAATCTCACCATCGCCGCCATTGCCGAGCAGGTGGGCTATAAGTCTCCCACCACCTTCAACCAGGCTTTCAAGCGTATCTACGGCATGACTCCTTCCGCCTACATGAAGGTAGCACAGCAGAAGGACTGACGCCGCCAGCCCTTGCCATCAATAGAAGTCGGCAAGGGCGATATCAAACACGAGGGTGCTGTAGGAAGGCACTGCACTGTTCGACGACGAGGCTCCATAACCCAACTGATAGGGGATATAGACCAGCCAGCGGTCGCCACGCTGCATGTTGAGCACAGCGGTCACGAACCCGTCAATCAGCTCCGAGAGTTTCATCTTGGTGGGACGGCTCAGTTCGGGATTGAAGTTGCCGTAATAGGACTGGTCGAAGACATATCCCTCCGTATAACTTGTGGAAGGCAGCAACCTGCCCTGATAATGAACGGCCACCGAGTCGGTGTAGAGGGGTTTACTGGCGTTGGTCTCCTGGCTGCTTTCCAGCACCTTCACCAGGATGTAGTCGGCATTGGTGCCCGCCTCGCTGTTGAGCTTGCTCCACGACTTCAGCCTTTTCCAGTCAGTGCGCAGCGGATTGTCAGCCAGAAGTTTGTTCACAGAGTCAGTGAGATGGTCGACGAAAGCCTCGTTGGTGGCTTGCCAGTTGGGAAACTCATCAACGATATCGTCTTCCTCGCTGCACGAGCTCATAGCCAACGGGGCTATGAGCGCGAGCAGAATCAAGGGAATATATTTCTTTATCAGCATGGAATCGGTTTTGGATTACTGCAGTTTCTTCAAGAGGCTGGCAATGCTCACCTTGTCCTCGATGATGCTGTTGAGCTCAGCGATGGGCACACGCTCCTGCAGCATGGTGTCGCGGTAGCGCAGGGTGACGCAGTTGTCATTGAGGGTATCGTGGTCTACGGTCACGCAGAAAGGAGTACCGATGGCATCCTGACGGCGGTAACGCTTGCCGATAGAGTCCTTCTCGTCGTACTGGCAGTTGAAGTGGAACTTCAGGTCGTTGATAATCTCGCGGGCCTTCTCGGGCAGTCCGTCTTTCTTCACCAGCGGCATCACTGCCAACTTCACGGGAGCCAAGGCTGCGGGCAACTTCAGCACCACGCGGGTCTCGCCGTTCTCCAGCTTCTCCTCCTCGTAGGCGTGGCACATGATGGAGAGGAACATACGGTCTACACCGATAGAGGTCTCGATAACATACGGCGTGTAGCTCTCGTTGGTCTGCGGGTCGAAGTACTTGATGCTCTTGCCCGAGAATTTCTCATGCTGCGAGAGGTCGAAATTGGTACGGCTGTGGATACCCTCCACCTCCTTGAAGCCGAAAGGCATCTTGAACTCGATGTCGGTAGCGGCATTGGCATAGTGGGCGAGTTTTTCGTGGTCGTGGAAACGGTAGTTCTCGGCACCGAATCCGAGTGCCTGGTGCCAGGCCATACGGGTCTGCTTCCACTTGGGGAACCAGTCGAGTTCCGTACCCGGCTTCACGAAGAACTGCATCTCCATCTGCTCGAACTCTCTCATACGGAAGATGAACTGTCGGGCTACAATCTCATTACGGAAAGCCTTGCCAATCTGTGCGATACCAAAGGGAATCTTCATGCGTCCGGTCTTCTGCACGTTCAGATAGTTGACAAAGATACCCTGTGCCGTCTCCGGACGCAGATACACCTTCATCGAGGCATCGGCAGAGGCACCCATCTCGGTAGAGAACATGAGGTTGAACTGGCGCACGTCGGTCCAGTTCTTCGTGCCGCTGATGGGGTCGACAATCTCCTCGTCGATGATAATCTGCTTCAGAGCCTCCAGATCGGGACCTTGCATAGCCTCAGCATAGCGGGCATGCAGGGCGTCGCGTTTCTCCTTGGTCTCCTTTACGCGCTCGCTGGTAGCGAGATACTGCTCTTCGTCGAAGGAGTCGCCAAAGCGTTTGCGGGCCTTGGCCACCTCTTTCTGTATTTTTTCGTCATACTTGGCTATCTGGTCTTCGATGAGCACATCTGCACGATAGCGCTTCTTCGAGTCACGGTTGTCGATGAGGGGATCGTTGAAGGCATCCACGTGACCGCTGGCCTTCCATATCGTGGGGTGCATGAAGATGGCAGAGTCGATACCCACGATATTCTCGTGGAGCAGCACCATGCTCTTCCACCAATACTGCTTGATGTTGTTCTTCAGTTCCACGCCATTCTGACCGTAGTCATAAACAGCGCCCAAACCATCATAAATCTCACTGCTGGGGAATACGAATCCATACTCCTTGCAGTGTGAGACAATCTTCTTGAAAACGTCTTCTTGTTGTGCCATTTGCTTATATGATTTTTATGATATATACGATTCGCTCTCGGGAGTATTCCTCCGCACTACCTACACCTTAATTATATATAGGAAGGGAGAAGATACACTTTGGCTTGCAAAGTTAGTGTTTTTTTCCCGTAGTAACTCAAAAAAAGGTGTAAAATGTTCATAAATTGACATAAATCAAGAAATGTAAGCTTCTATCTGCCCTTTTGACAATTAAAAGTCTGTGTATGGATAATAAGGACTATATTTGCAAAAAGCAGTTATCTGATGTTAAATCCATTCGATACTATCACGATTAGACTGCACTCTTTTATTATTCATCTATAAAAATAACCAAAATCATGAAGAAAGTTTACCTTTTGGTATGGAGTCTGATGTGTTTTACACTCTTGCAGGCTCAAGAACAAACCGTCATCACGACAGCGCCCGACGGCGTAGTGAAAAATCTCATGCGCTCTTCTGTCACCTACAATCTGGAGAGTGATGTACCCACCGCTACTCCCGACGACGGATATGCCTCTGAAGTAGTATTCGCTGCCGACGGCAATGTGTACATCAAAGACATCAATTCGGCTTATGCCTTTGGTACCTATGTCAAGGGAAGCATGAAAGACAACGTGATTACCGTGAAGTTGCCCCAGCCCATCGCCGATCTGGATGGACAACTGGTTTATATCGACCAACTGATTGAATCGGAGGAAGATGGCATCAAGGTTTACACCCCCGTCGGAAAGGAAAGCGAACTGCTGTTCGACTATCAGGATGGCAGTCTGATACAAAAAGATGCCAACTTCATCTTTGGTCTTACGCGGGGAGGTGAGGCCCTGGGGGCTGCCGACAGAGACTTACACCTGATTGACGTGAAAGACCAGCCTGCCAGTCTGCCCGACGGAACAGCGTGTCAGACATGGAAGATGCGCGACTGGAGCGGTACCATCACCGACGTGCAAGTTGCCATCAACGGCAATGACATCTATCTGGGAGGTCTGACTGACGGCTATTTCGAGAACGACTGGGTGAAGGGTTCCATCCAGGGCAAACAGGTGGTATTCCCCTCACATCAGTACTATGGTCTGCTGGTTACTGAGTATAGCAGCGCATACCTCTATTACTTAGCTGCTGATATTGATTCTGTATACAATGAATTGTGGGGCGAATACGAATTATTTTATGTTCCCACTGAGGCTATCACCTTTAATTACGATGCAGAAAAGCAGACTATCAGTTCCAAGCAGACAATGCTGGTCAACATCGGTCCCAACTATGTCAACTATGCTTTCTGCTACGACGAGCCTTACATCATCCATCAAAAGGAGCTGACCCACGCTACTCGTCCTCTGAATCCTTCCATCACCAATTTTATGGATTATACAGAGATGTGGGGCTATGGTGCCATGTCGTTCACCTTGCCTTTGGAGGATGTTGAAGGCAATATCCTGAACGAAAACAACATATATTATAATGTGTATGTTGACGACGAACTGTTTACCTTCAATCCCGACGAATACATGGGACTGGAGGAGAGCATGACCGACATTCCTTATTCCTTCTCCGACAGCAACTATGACATTCAGGCTTACGGAGCCAGCCACTCTTTCACCTTCTTCTTGACCGGCTATGAGCGCATTGGTGTTCAGAGCATCCATAAGGTTGGTGACGAGGTTGCCAAGTCGGACATTGTCTACAGCGACGGAACAGTCACTGCCATACGCACCGCCACTCAGGAGGATGCCGAATGTGTTTCTGAAACATATACCGACCTCTCCGGCCGTCGCGTTGCCGTTCCTTCCAAGGGCTTGTATATCCGCTCGATGAAGATGTCTGACGGAAGCATCCGCAGCATGAAAATCATGAAATAAGGTTTCATCTTCAACAGTTTTTTTGAGTCTTATCATGAAACAACTTCTATCCATCCTCTCTCTGCTATGGCTCTCCCTCGGAGCCATGGCAGACGAGGGTCTTTCTTTTTCATACGCTTCACAGGATATACCTGCTTCCTACTGGGGCACCAAGAAGGCTGAGACCTACGACGTTGCCATACGTATAGCCTCCAGCTCTTTTGCCGGCAAGAAGGTCAAGGGCATCCGTGTCCCCTTCCTTGCCAGCCAAGGGGTAAGAGACGTGAAAGCATGGGCAAGCAGCAAACTGCAGCTTGCCACCATTGACGGAAAGAAAACGAACCAGCCCGATTTGGCAAGCACAGAGGGTGAAGCCAAGGACGGCATGCTGCAGGCGTTCTTTGCCGAGCCTGTCACCATTCCCGAAGATGGCATCTACGTGGGCTATACACTCACGGTGGATCAGCCCGAAAGCTATGCATCCATCCCCATCGCCGTATGCGGAGGTGTCACCCACAACGATGGATTCTATATCCACACTTCGCGTACATACCTGAAATGGACTGGGCGCTCTTCTGAACTTCAATGTGTGCTTTACATGAGTGTAATCATGGAGGGGGACTTTGCTGAAGATATGGTGAGCATTGTCAACATGGACGACATTCATGCCGAAAGGGGCGACACCGCCTATGTCAAGGCACGCCTCAAGACGATGGGAAGCCGCCCCGTAGAGCGCCTGACCTACCACTATCAGGCAGGCGACACTGTTGGCACAGCCAGCTTCACGCTTCCCGAACCTATTCCAGCTGTCTATGGCATGGAACAAGATGTCAGACTGCCCCTACAGCTTTTCAACAGCAAGATGAATGTGCCTTTCTCACTGACGCTTACCCATGTCAATGGTCATGCTAATGGCATCTCTGACCAAACCGTCTACAGCCATTTGGGCACCCACCCCTTCATCCCTGTCCACCGACCTCTCTGCGAGGAATATTCCGGTCTTTGGTGTGGCTACTGCCCCTCCGGGTTCGCCATGATGGAAGAAATGACAAAACGCTATCCTGAGCGGTTCATCGGCGTTTCATTCCATTCGTCTGATATCATACAGAGCATTCCTGCCAACAGATTCCCCAGCAATGTTCCCTACTACCCTTCTCTGTGGGTAGACCGCTATCTCTTTACTGACCCCTATTTCGGTGAAGACATGGGGATAGCTCTTGGTTTTGAAAAAACCTGGCTCAAGGAAACGGAGCGCTTCGTTCCTGCCGACATATCGGTGGAGGCCATGTTTCTTCCTGACCGTCAGAATGAAGTATGCGTCAAGGCATCTGTCTCCAGTGCAGTAGACAGCACCGAGGCTAACTTCCGCATCGGTTATATGCTGTTGGCCAATGACTTGCATGGCAACACAAAAGACTGGGCGCAGATTAACAACTATTCGGGCGACGAGAAATATGCCGGACTGCCAGGCTTAGACTATTTTGTCAACAGCCGTGAGGTGCTTATCGACCTTCATCACAATCATGTCATCGTAGCAGCCTCCAGCTTTGATGGTGTGGACGGCTCTCTACCCATGTCTCTGTCGGAAGAAGCAAACTATACCCACAGCTACACCTTCGACACGGACAAGGCGCTTTGCGTCTACGGTGATTCCACCGGCAGACCTATCATTCAGGACAAGGGAAAACTCACGGCAATCGCATATATCGTAGATGCCAACGGGGTTATCGTCAATGCCGCCAAGGCTCCCGTCATAGGCTTCGACACAGCCATTGAGTCTATACAAGCCATGCCGGAGAACCGAAACGCTGTCTGCTACGACCTTCAAGGTCGCCGACTGTCTCAGTCACCCCGGCATGGCATCCATATCCGTCGTCAATCAGACGGAAGGATTGTCAAAGTTTGCTCCCGTCCTTAACCATCTTTACGTCTTTCAGTTCCAGTTGGGCTGTCTTGGCATCAATCACGGCTGCAGCCTCTGTATATATAAAGGTGGAGTTGCTCAACGTGATTCCATGTACACAGGAGAAGCCTTCTATGCCATTGGCACGGATGGCGGTACGGGTGCCACGGCAGACGACATTGGAAATATGGATGTCCGTAAACTCGGGCACATATTCCGCTTTGGCTGCATCAACAGAAGCTGCCTTTTTGGCGGAAGAACCAGCCGGACGGTCCACATAATCACACTGGAAGATAACTGCTTCATCAGCGATGTCGTTCATCACGATGTCGCTGATGTATATATCCTGGGTCTTGCCACCCCTGCCTATACCACTCTTGAAACGCAGCCCGGTGTCTGTTCCGGAAAAACGGCATTGGCGCACTACTATCCTTTTCATGCCCGACACATCTTCACTGCCAATGACAAAACCGCCATGAGCATGATAAACCGTATTGTCCTGTATCAGAATATCCTCGCATCCATTCACCAATGCCTGCGGTTTCGTCTTTCCACTTTTCATACAGATACCATCATCTCCGGCATCCACCGTCGAGTTGACAACCAAAGCACGGTAACAGTCACCCAAGTCAATGGCATCGCCGTTCTGGGCATTCCAAGGACATCTCACGGTAATGCCGTCAATGATGACGTTACGGCAGTTGACAGGATGCACATGGAAACGGGGCGAATTCTGGAAGGTAACACCCTCTATCAGTATGTTCTCACACTCCGTAAAGCGCAACAAGTCTGCACGCTTCTTCTCCTGTGCTTCTGGAGTGTCGGCGATGTTGGGATAGCCGGCTTTGACATTCCATGGGTACCAGAGTGAACCTTGGGCACGCTCCTCACCTCCGATGGCGGCAAAACGTTTCCACTCTACATCACTCACCTTACCACGCTTCACGGGACGCCACTGCGCACCATTGCCGTCGATGATTCCTGCTCCGGTAATAGCTATGTTCTGTTGCTTCGTAGCTCTGATACCGGGATAGCAGCGGGTGGACTTCCCGTCAGGGTCAACAAAAAGGCTCTTGTCGGGAGAAAAAAGAATAATGGCATTCTTCTGGACATGCAACTCCACATTGCTCTTCATGAGGATAGGACCTGTCAACCACACGCCCTGAGGCACAAGCAGTCGGCCTCCGCCTTTTTTGGTCAAGGCAGAAATAGCCTTCTTGAAAGCATCCGTATTGAGAAACAGCCCGTCACCTACCCCACCAAAGTCTTTGATATTCACCTCATTCTGGGGGATGACAACGGGAGATACTTTTGCCATCTCAACGGGCAGATTCTCATAATAACGGTCATACTTGTCGGCAGCAAAGCCACTCGCAAAGGTCATCAGCAGAAGCAGAAGACAGCTCAGATGATTTGTTTGATAGTTCATTGTTTTTATGGTTTTGTTATTGCATTGTTGCATATCCTGCAAATATACGCCTTTCCCTACATGATTCCAAATATCTTACACGATTATTATTGATAATTAACAGAATACGCATCTTGCCCAAACAGACTATGACTAATATCCTCAAAACGCATGAGATAAGTGTCATATTGGGTCTCATACGGATGGAAGGGT
>JAEDMP010000032.1 GCA_016302965.1 Bacteroidaceae bacterium | reverse complement strand
GCGTCTTCAACTTCGAGGGCGGCTGCTATGCCAAGGTCATCAACCTCGACAAGGAGAGCGAGCCCGACATCTACAACGCCATCAAGCGCAACGCCCTTCTGGAGAATGTAACCGTTGACGCCAACGGCAAGATCGACTTCGCCGACAAGAGCGTTACCGAGAACACCCGCGTTTCTTACCCCATCAACCACATCAACAACATCCAGCCCGGTTCTTCCGCTCCCGCTGCCAAGAACGTGATCTTCCTTTCTGCCGACGCATTCGGCGTGCTGCCTCCCGTGTCTATCCTGACTCCCGAGCAGACTCAGTACTACTTCCTCTCTGGCTTCACCGCCAAGTTGGCTGGTACCGAGCGCGGCATCACCGAGCCCACTCCCACCTTCTCTGCCTGCTTCGGCCAGGCCTTCCTCGAACTGCACCCCACCAAGTATGCTGAGGAGCTCGTGAAGAAGATGCAGAAGAGCGGTGCCAAGGCTTACCTCGTGAACACCGGCTGGAATGGTACCGGCAAGCGTATCTCCATCCCCGATACCCGTGGTATCATCGACGCTATCCTCGATGGCAGCATCCTGAAGGCTGAGACCAAGAAGATTCCTATGTTCGACTTCGAGGTTCCCACCTCTCTGCCCAACGTGAACCCCGCCATCCTCGACCCCCGCGACACCTACGATTGCGCTTGCAAGTGGGAAGAGAAGGCCAAGGATCTGGCTGCCCGCTTCATCAAGAACTTCAACAAGTACACCACCAACGAGGCTGGCAAGGCTCTCGTGGCTGCTGGTCCCCAGCTCTAATCCGTCTCTTCAAAGCGGTCGTGCCCGCATGGCCGCATGAGATAACATCCAAGAAAGAAGGCGTCCCCCATCCGAGGGAACGCCTTCTTTTGCTATATAAGGATGATGCCAGTACGCTGGGCTGGATGACAGCAGTACGTTGGGCTGGATGACAGCAGTACGTTGGGGAGTGTACTCTGGTACGCTGAGCAGTGTACTGAGGTACGCTGAGCAGTGTACTGAGGTACGCTGTCCAACGTACCAGCGTACGTCCGCGGGCGTACTGCCACAAGGATAGGGCATTCAGGGTCACTTATCATATCTCCGTTGAATATCTGTCCAAATACGTTCTCAAATAAGAGCATTTGTCAGACGGTGGAGCATCCCAAATTCTCCACCGCTTATTATTAATGCGAAGCACTATCACAAATAATTGTTAAAAGCGAGGGGAATACATCTCCTTTCCATATATTTTGTTTAACTTTGCCTGTTGAACAGAAAAACAGCAGCAAGATGGAAGAGAAGACAAGCAAGCAGAAGGCAAAACGCATCCCGTATGGTATGATGAACTTTGTGGCAATCCGCGAGGATGACTGTTACTATGTGGACAAGACACGGTTCATCGAAAAAGTGGAAGAAGCCAACAAGTTCTTCTTCTTCATCCGTCCCCGCCGCTTCGGCAAGAGTCTCACCATGTCGATGCTGCATCACTATTACGACATCAACCAGAAGGACCAGTTCGAACAACTGTATGGGGATTTGTATATCGGGAAACACCCCACACCCAACCACAACAAGTATCTCGTCCTCTATCTCAACTTCGCCGTCATCAATGCCGACCTGGGCAATTACCACAACAAGATGGATGCCCATTGCAATACGCGGTTCAACTCTTTCTGCGAATCGTATGCTGCCCTCCTGCCAAGCGGTACCCGGGAAACCCTGAAGACAAAGAACGGGTGTGTAGAACAGTTGGAGTATCTTTACGACGTGTGCGACAGGGCCGGACTGAAGATCTATCTCTTCATCGACGAATACGATCACTTCACCAACCATATCCTCTCGGATGCCGCACGGCTGGATGAATACAGGGGTGAGACGCACGGGACAGGCTATCTGCGCACCTTCTTCGACACCATCAAGGCGGGTACCTATTCGAGTCTCGAGCGTGTCTTCATCACCGGTGTCAGTCCCGTGACCCTCGACGACCTCACCAGCGGCTTCAATATCGGCACCAACTACTCACTGGACTATAGTTTCAACGAGATGGTGGGATTCACCGAGACCGAAGTGCGCGAGATGCTCAGCTACTACAGCCAGCATCATGAGTTCCATCACTCCATCGATGAACTCATCGAGATCATGAAGCCCTACTACGACAACTACTGCTTTGCCAAGAAAGCATACGGCGAGACCACCATGTACAACTCGAATATGGTACTCTCGTTCCTTTATAAATATATAGACAATGGTTGTTGGATTCCAGACCGGATGATTGATGAGAACATCCGTGTGGATTACAATAAGTTGCGCATGCTCATCCGCAAGGATAAGGAATTCAGGCATGATGCCTCCATCATCCAGACCTTGGTGTCACAAGGCTATGTGACGGGAGAGTTGAAGGAGGGATTCCCTGCAGAAAACATTGCCAAAGATGACAACTTCGTCAGTCTGCTCTACTATTTCGGGTTGGTGACTATCGGCGGTTTCCATCGGGGCAAGCCAAAGTTTACCATTCCCAACGAGGTGGTACGCGAACAGATATACACCTATCTCCTGGACAACTATCACGACAATCATCTCGAAGCCGACAGCTACCGGCTCGGACAGTTGGAGGAGAACATGGCCTACGATGGCGACTTCAAGCCCTTCTTCCAGTACATCGCCGACAGCATCTATACCTACGCCTCGCAGCGCGACCGTCAGAAAGGCGAGGCTTTCGTGCATGGCTACACGCTCGCCCTGACGAGCCAGTGCAGTTACTACCGCCCCGTCTCCGAGCTTGACAACCAGAATGGTTATGCAGACATTTTCCTCTGTCCGCGATACGAGGTATTCACGGACATGGAGCACTCCTATATCATCGAACTGAAATACCTGAAGAGCCAGGCTACGGAGGCCGAGGTGGCTGCCGCCGTCAATCAGGCCCAAGCCCAGGTGTGCCGCTATGCCGAGACGCTCAACGTGAACGACCATATCGGACATACCACCCTCCACAAGGTCATTGTTGTCTATAAGGGAGTGGTGATGGTGGCTTGCGAAGAAGTGGGAAACGGATAGGATTTTGATGTTTTGGGTCTTCGATGACGATATGGTCAAACCGCTTACTCTGTTTGCGAAATACAAAGAAATAAGGTAGAAAAGACATAAAAATTGTGAATAATTAGGTAGGCCACGGAAAAAAGTGTATCTTTGCACGATAATATCTACGAAACATATCTACAGGTATCGGCAGAGAAGAGACGGTGGCAGGCGCTGATGCAAACTGCCTCAAGAGAGTTGCTCTGTCATCCGCAACAACTGCGACAAAATCAGAAAATTATATAACCCTATTTATAGCAAACGAAGATGAAGACAAATTATGAAATCCGCTACGCATCCCACCCCGAGGATGCCAAGAGTTATGACACAACCCGCATACGCCGCGACTTCCTGATCGAGAAGGTGTTTGCTGCCGACGAGGTGAACATGGTGTACTCCATGTATGACCGTATGGTGGTGGGAGGTGCCATGCCTGTCAACGAGGAACTCAAACTCGAAGCCATCGACCCCCTGAAGGCCGACTTCTTCACAACCAGACGTGAGGTGGGTATCTTCAACGTGGGACAGGGTGAAGGCATCGTGAAGGTGGGCGACGAGACCTATACGCTCGGCTTCAAGGAGGCTCTCTATATCGGACGCGGCGACCGTGACGTGGTGTTCGCCTCCAAGGACAGCCAGAACCCCGCCAAGTTCTACTTCAACTCCACCACCGCCCATGCCGCCTATCCCTGCAAGAAGATTACCAAGCAGGACGCTGTAGTGGCTCACATGGGTTCGCTCGAGATGAGCAACGAGCGCAACATCAACAAGATGATCGTCAACCAGGTGCTCCCCACCTGCCAGTTGCAGATGGGTATGACCGAACTCGCCACGGGAAGCGTATGGAACACCATGCCTGCCCACGTACACAGCCGCCGCATGGAGGCCTATTTCTACTTTGAGGTGCCCGAAGACCAGGCTGTCTGCCACTTCATGGGTGAGGTGAACGAGACCCGCCACATCTGGATGAAGGGCGACCAGGCTGTGCTCTCTCCCGAATGGAGCATCCACAGCGCAGCCGCTACCCACAACTATACCTTCATCTGGGGTATGGGAGGCGAAAACCTCGACTATGGCGACCAGGACTTCTCGCTCATCACCGACCTGAAGTAAGCCCATCCCTGCAAGAGGGAATCTTTTCAAAACTGACAATAACCCATTTATACCAATCAACAATACAGCTATGAACAATCCATTTTCATTGGAAGGAAAGAACGCCTGGATTACAGGTGCTTCCTACGGTATCGGCTTCAACATTGCCAAGGCATTCGTGGCCGCCGGCATCAAGACCATTATCTTCAACGACATCAATGAGGCTGCCCTCGAGCGCGGACTTGCCAACTACAAGGAGGCAGGCATCGAGAACGTGAAGGGCTATGTTTGCGACGTAACCAACGAAGATGCAGTGAAGGCACTCGTGGAGAAAATCCATGAGGAGGTAGGTCAGATTGACATACTCGTCAACAATGCCGGTATCATCAAGCGCATCCCCATGCACGAGATGAAGCGCGCCGAGTTCCAGCAGGTAATCGACATCGACCTCGTTGGTCCGTTTATCGTTTCTTCTGCCGTTATCCCCGAGATGATGGAGCGCCGCGAAGGTAAGATTATCAACATCTGCTCGATGATGAGCGAGCTGGGACGCGAGACCGTTTCTGCCTACGCTGCCGCCAAGGGTGGTCTGAAGATGCTCACCCGCAACATCTGCTCTGAGTATGGTGAGTACAACATCCAGTGCAATGGTATCGGCCCGGGCTACATCGCCACTCCCCAGACCGCTCCTCTGCGTGAGCGTCAGCCTGACGGCAGCCGTCACCCCTTTGACTCATTCATCTGCGCCAAGACTCCCGCCGGACGCTGGCTGGAGCCCGAGGAACTGGGCGGTCCCGCTGTGTTCCTGGCTTCTCATGCCTCCGACGCTGTCAACGGCCACGTGCTCTATGTGGACGGTGGTATTCTCGCCTATATCGGCAAGCAGCCCCAGTAAGCACGCAATTCAAGTACTGCATAGCAGGCACTCCGACGCTTTTCCTCTCTATCAGAGGGATGGGCGCGTGGAGTGCCTGCATTTTGCGTTTTTGGACTGGCTGTTTTGTTTGAATGACAAAATGATTTATCAGAAAGAGATGAATAGGATAACAAGATTCTTCATGATACCTGTCGACAAGGTGGAAAGAATAGGTTGGATGATGGCGGCTGTTTTGACAACAGCCGTCTGCAACGCCCAGGAAAAATATCTCTTTGCCGAAGAGATAGCACCTCTTGTGACAGCCGAATGGGCGCAGTGGTATCCCTACAGCCGCTATTGTCCGACGGTGCTCATCGACTCCAGCGAGCAGCATGTCTATGCCGGATGTGCCCCATTGGCTATGTCGCAGTTGATGCATGCCACCCGTTCTGTCAGCCGATGTGAGCTGCTGGGCAGAAGCTATGACTGGCAGCTCATGCCCAATAGGATAGACACGGCTCAGGCAGAAGAGCAGAAAGCAGTGGCAAGACTGATACGCGACTGTGGCATTGCTGCCCTCACCAACTACCAGCAGACCGCCAGTTCTACCAAACTCAACGAGGTGGTGGCCGGCATGAAGAAATACTTCGGCATGAGCCGTTACATGCACGTGGTGGACAAAAGCCGCATGAAAGGCAAGGCCGGAAAGCGGCTGTGGAATGACTGGATATTCCAGGAGCTCAAGGCCGGGCGCCCCGTAATGATACGCGGACAGAAGGGCAAGAATTTTGCACACGTCTTTCTCATTGACGGGTGCAAGGACTCAACCGTGCATGTGAACTTCGGATGGGGTGGCAAGCGCAACGGCTATTACGACCCCGACACGCTCTATGGCTTCACCCAGAACCAGCGTATGGTCATAGGGGCGGCTGCAAATGGATGGCAACCCCGTATCAGGCGTGTCATTTGCGAGAAGGCAGGACAGCTCCACCTGCAAATCAGTGATGCCGACTGGCAGACGCTCCATCACCTGAAGGTGAGCGGACTTATCAACGCTCAGGATATCGCTCTGCTCAGACAGCTGGCTGGTGGCGGACGCAGAGGGGAACGAAGCGGGCAGCTCGCTACCATCGACTTGAGCGAGACGGCATTGATTGCCATGCCCGACTCGGCATTCTTTGGTTGTGCCACGCTCACCTATCTCTCGCTGCCCAAGATGCTGCCCGAACTGAGTGCATACGCAGTGGCCAACTGTCCGCTGCTCAATGAGGTGACCGTCCATCCCGTGCTCAACCGCATCCGGAGAGGAGCCTTCTCAGGCTGCTTCTGCCTGACCGGTATCCAGTTGCCCAACTCGCTGGAAAACATTGATGCCAATGCGTTCAACAGTTGTACCCGACTGACCGACGTGGAACTGCCACAAAGCGTGCTGACCATCGGGAGCGGAGCTTTTGCCAACTGCAAGCGGCTGAAACGGCTCGTAGTAGGCAGGAATACGAAAACAGCCGCCAATATCATCTCCAATACGCAGGTGAAGCAGCTGACACGCAGATAATAGGCCTAATTCATGGCAGCTATCGATAATTCATCACAAAATATGGGGCATTCTCAGATATTTTGCCTAATTTTGCAGCCAAATCAAGTAACGCCCCTTATGTATTGAAACAGGCATAACCAATCCGAAAATGGAACAAGGTCAGATTCAGGTTCAGAAACAAGAGATGGCGCTCAAACAGACGCAGGCCATCACGCAGCAACAGCTTTTGCAGGCGCAACTGGTGGAGTTGCCTTTGGGACAACTCATCGACCGGGTGAACACCGAGATGAACGATAATCCCGCACTGGAGGAGAATCCCTCGGGTGAGGACCCGGTAACCATGGGTGCCGATGCCGATAATCCTGATGAAGACCTCGAGGGCAATGATGACTTCGAGGCGCAGAACGAACGGGAGGAGCGACAATCGGCTCTCGACGAGGCTCTTGCCAGCATCGGACGTGATGATGAAGAACTGCCTGTCTACGGACCCCGTGAGAATTATGCTGATGGAAAAGAGGAGGAGATGGTCTACGGCAATGTGCTGTCCTTCTATGATCAGTTGCAGCAACAGGTCATTGAGGCTCCACTGACCGAACGTCAGAAGGTTATCATGGACTATCTGATTGGTTCGCTCGACAATGACGGACTACTCAGAAAGTCAAACGGGGCCATCTCGGATGAACTTGCTGTCTACCATAACATTGATGTCACTCCTGAAGAGATTGAAGACGTGGTGAGATGTCTGCACGATTTCGATCCGGCTGGTATCGGGGCACGTACTTTGCAGGAGTGTCTGATGCTTCAGGTGGAGAGAAGGGATCCGTCGGAACTCACATCGCTCATGATGAAGGTGATAGGACATTACTATGACGATTTCGTCAGGAAGAGATGGGACCGCATTGTCACTGCACTCCATCTCAACCGGGAAAAGGCCAGTATTCTCTTTGCCGAACTGCGGCGCCTTAATCCCAAGCCGGGAGCGTCGATGGGGGAGGCCATGGAACAGAGCATGCAACAGATCACTCCCGACTTTATCGTTGAATCCCAAGATGACGGTACCGTCACCTTCAGCCTCAATCAGGAGGAGTTGCCTGAGCTCAGGGTGTCGCAGTCATTTGCCGATACGCTTGAGGAATACAACAACCATAAGGAGGGCATGAGCCGACAGATGAAGGAGGCTCTGCTCTATACCCGTCAGAAAGTGGAAGCCGCCAGAGGATTCATCGAGGCCGTGAACACCCGCAAACGTACGCTTGCCACGACCATGAAGGCCATCATCAACTGGCAACACCGCTACTTCGAGGAGGGCGATGAGTCGCTGTTGCGACCGATGATTCTTAAGGATATAGCGGCTGTGACAGGTCTTGATATGAGCACCATCTCAAGGGTATGCAACAGCAAGTATGCACAGACCAGGTGGGGCATCTTCCCGTTGCGCCACTTCTTTAGCGACGGATATACCACAGAGGATGGCGAGGAACTCTCGACCCGGGAGATGAAGGTGGTGTTGCGCGACCTGATTGATCATGAGGATAAGCGTTCGCCGCTGACCGACGATGCGCTCAAGGAACTCATGAAAGAGAAGGGCTTCCCCATTGCCCGACGGACAGTGGCTAAATACCGGGAACAGATGGGGTTGCCCGTAGCACGCATGAGAAAAATATTATGAAAGGAAAAAAGAAAAAAATCATAACCCGGCAGAAGGCTCTAATTATGGGAGCCCAGATGCTGAGCGCTGTCTTTAATCCGCTCTATCTGCCCATTGTGGGACTGATGGCTCTCTTTGCCTTCAGCTATCTGACCCTTCTGCCCCTGCTCTATAAGCTGCAGGTGCTGATTCTCGTCTATTGGTTCACGGTGCTCATGCCCATGGCTATTATCCGTCTTTACCGGCATTATCAGGGATGGAACCTCATTGAGTTGGGGCATCGCGAGAAGCGTGCCGTTCCTTATGTCATCTCCATCGCCTGTTATTTTCTCTGCACCTACCTGATGGAACAGCTGCATATTCCCCATTTCATGCGTAGCATCCTCGTGAGTGCATTGGCTATACAGATTGCTTGTGCGCTCATCAACAGCTGGTGGAAGATATCCACCCATACGGCTGCTATCGGAGGTGTGGCGGGGGCTCTCTTCGCCTTTGGTGAGATTTTCATGTTCAATCCGGTTGGCTGGCTTTCACTCACCATCCTGGTGGCAGGAGCACTCGGAACCAGTCGTATGATTCTCCGTCAGCATTCGCTCTCCCAGGTATTGGGTGGGTTTGCCGTGGGCGTGGTGATTGCTCCCTGTTGCATCCTCTTGCTGCCCTGATGCGGCTTCCGGAGGATGAGCTGCAGGGTTGAGCCAATCTTTGAGACTCCCCCCTATATTCCGAATATTCACTCACATCAAATAACGAACGACTATATGACTCCATTAGTAAGCATTATCATGGGCAGCACCAGTGACCTGCCTGTTATGGAAAAAGCCTGTAAGTTTCTCGATGAGATGCAGGTACCCTTTGAAGTGAACGCACTCTCTGCCCACCGCACTCCCGATGCCGTGGAGGCTTTCGCCCGCGGAGCCAAGGATCGAGGCATCAAGGTAATCATTGCCGGAGCCGGCATGGCTGCCGCCCTGCCCGGTGTGATTGCCGCATCTACCACCCTGCCCGTGATTGGGGTGCCCATCAAGGGAATGCTTGACGGGCTTGATGCTATGCTCAGCATCATCCAGATGCCTCCTGGTATTCCCGTGGCTACGGTGGGTGTGAACGGTGCACAGAACGCAGCCATCCTTGCCGTGGAGATGATGGCACTGGCTGATGAACAACTCGCTGCAAGACTCGCTGCCTATAAGGACGGACTGAAGGCGAAGATTGAGAAGGCCAATCAGGATCTCGCCGAAGTGAAATATGCCTTCAAGACCAACTGACGAAAATCATTGAATGCCATGCCCGATTTGTTTAATTATACCCGACGCCAAGCCGCACAAGTGGAAGTGGGCAACACGCCACTCGGAGGCGACAACCCCATCCGAATCCAGTCGATGACCACCACCTCGACCAATGACATCGAGGCTTCGGTGGCGCAGACGCTGCGCATTGTTGAGGCTGGAGGCGAATATGTGAGACTCACCACCCAAGGGGTGAAGGAAGCGGAGAACATGAGGCTCATTGCCGAGGAACTCAGGAAGAGGGGATGCCAGGTGCCGCTTGTGGCCGATGTCCACTTCAATCCGAGAGTAGCCGAGGTGGCGGCTCATTATGTGGAGAAGGTGCGCATCAACCCCGGCAACTATACCGACCCTGCCCGTACGTTCAAGCAGCTGGAATATACCGACGAGGAGTATGCCGCCGAACTGCAGAAGATTGAGGAGCGGCTGCTGCCTCTGCTGCAGATTTGCCGTGAGCACCATACGGCCGTGCGTATCGGTGTGAACCACGGTTCGCTCTCCGACCGTATCATGTCGCGCTATGGTGATACCCCAGAGGGTATTGTGGAGAGCTGTATGGAGTTCCTGCGTATCTGCAAACGCGAGGGCTTTGACAATGTGGTCATCTCCATCAAGGCCAGCAATACCGTAGTGATGGTTCAGTCGGTCAGACTGCTTGTCGCTACGATGGAGCGTGAGGGCATGAACTATCCGTTGCATCTCGGTGTGACCGAGGCTGGCGAGGGGGAGGACGGACGTATCAAGAGTGCCGTGGGCATCGGTGCGCTGCTGGCCGATGGCATTGGCGACACCATCCGCGTGTCGCTCAGTGAGGAACCTGAGGCAGAGATTCCCGTGGCGCGTCATCTCGTCGACTATATCACCCGCCGCAAAGGTCATCTTTCCATTCCTGCCCAGGCGGCTCCCCAGTTTGACTGGGTTCGTCCTGAACGCCGCAAGACACAGCCGGTAGGTATCGTCGGCGGCCATCAGGTGCCGGTGGTCATCAGCACTTATTTTGATGAGGCGGAGCCGTCGACGGGCGATCTCGCTCCCGACTTTGTCTATGTGGGCGACGGCCGTCATCTCAACAAGCATCAACAGCCCCACCGCTATATCATCGACTTTGATGATTATCGCGGACAGCCCGACACTTATCCCATCTTCCCTTACAATGCAATGCCCTTCATCGGTACGGTGAAGGCCGACATCAAGTTCCTGGTGCTTCCCTATGGCGCTCCCTCTGAGGAGTATCTGCCCTGTCTGAAGCATCATCCCGAGGTAGTGGTAGTGAGCGTGTCGAACCATCAGAACCGTCTGGGTGAGCAGCGTGCCTTGGCGCACGAACTGCTGCGAGAGGGGATAGAGAACCCCATTGTCTTCTGTCAGACCTATGCTTATCATGAAGATGGCAAGGAGGAGTTCCAGCTCGAAGCCGCCGCTGATATGGGTGCCCTGCTTTTCGACGGACTGACCGATGGCGTATGGCTGATGAACGAGGGCGCACTCTCGCATGCCGACATTGAGGCTACGGCCTTTGGCGTGTTGCAGGCAGCCCGTCTGCGCACCACCAAGACCGAGTATATCTCCTGTCCGGGCTGCGGTCGCACACTCTATGATTTGCGTTCCACCATTGCCCGTATCAAGGAAGCAACCGCCCATTACAAGGGGCTGAAGATTGGTATCATGGGCTGTATCGTGAATGGACCCGGAGAGATGGCTGATGCCGATTATGGCTATGTAGGTGCCGGCCGTGGCCGCATCTCGCTCTACCGACGCAAGGAGTGTGTATTGAAGAATATTCCCGAAGAGGAAGCCGTTGAGCGGCTCATCGAACTGATTGAGAGTGACAAGTAGGCTGAGTAGACAGCAAAATAATACTGCGGTGTATCGTTGGATACATCGCAGTATTATTTTGCTGTCTACGGTCAGAAACAGTTGCCTTATTGGTAGGCGGCAGCCTCTGCCTCGGCAATAATCTCTTCTCTGGATTTCGTCACGGGTTTGGCTGTAATGTCAGACAGGTCGAATTCATCGGGCTCGTTGACATCCTTTTGGCTTTGGGCAGGAACGGTTGGTGCCTTTCTGCTTGCTTGGCTGTTCTCTGGATTGCCTGCGTTCCGCTTGGCAACAGCCTGCGCCTTCGGCTCACGTTGCTGAGTTGCAGTTGGTGCCTGGTTCCGGAGTTGGCTGTCGGCGCTTCCTTGGATGATGAAATCTCTCTTTTCCTCTGTGTCGGGAACAATGCTCACGGGTTCCTCTTCCATCTTGGTGCGGTTGCCCTTGGCGGCAAAGACGGCATCAATAAATTGCGGTTCGCGGCGAAGTTTCTGCAAGGTCTCCTTTGACGCGAGCTGCTGACTCTCTTTCTTGGTATACCCCTTACCCGTACAGCCTTCCAGTCCCTCCAATCTTACCTTGTAGACAAAGGTGGGGCTGCCCTTCTCTTTGCTTTGACTGACGAGTTCGTATTCGAGCAATACCTTGTTTTTCTGGCTCCACTCAAGAAGTTTGCTCTTGAAGTTCACCTCCTTGTAGGCCACTCTGTCGATATTGATGAGCTTGGCGAGGATGCGTTTCTGCATAAACAGCATGCAGGCATTGTATCCACGGTCGAGATAGATGGCTCCAACAAGAGCCTCAAAGGCATTGCCACCCATATAACTATTGTGTGAGGAACTGCGACCCGAAGAGGTGATGAGGCTGTCGATGCCCAGCTCTTCGGCCAATTTGTTCAGGGTCTCACGCTGTACCAGTTTGCTGCGGGTGCTGGTGAGGAATCCCTCACGCTTGCCTTCAAAATGTCTGTATACGATATCTCCCACCACCGCATCCAGGATGGCATCGCCAAGGAACTCAAGCCGTTCGTTGTTCAGCGGTTTGCCTTTTTCCGACCTCTTGGCCACACTCTTGTGCATGAGGGCGAGTTTGTAATATTCGATGTGGCGGGGATAAAAGCCGATGATTTTCTGTAAAGAGGAATAAAGCTCCTTTTCCTTGCGGAAAGGGAGCCTTATTCGGTCAATGATATTATTACTCAACATACTTCTTGAAGATAACGCAAGCGTTGTGACCGCCAAAGCCGAATGTGTTGCTCATGGCAGCGCGCACCTCACGCTTCTGTGCCTTGTTGAAGGTGAAGTTGAGATTGTAGTCGATTTCCTCATCGTTGTCACCCTCCTCGTGGTTGATGGTGGGGGGCACGATGTCGTTCTTCACAGCCAGTACGGCAGCCATAGCCTCAACGGCACCGGCGGCACCCAGCAGGTGACCGGTCATCGACTTCGTAGAGCTGATATTGAGTTTGTAGGCAGCCTCGCCGAACACCTGCTTGATGGCCTTGGCTTCGGAGATGTCACCCACGTGCGTAGAGGTACCGTGAACGTTGATATAGTCGATGTCCTCGGGCTTGAGGTTGGCATCGGCCAGGGCACGCTCCATCACGAGCTTGGCACCCAGTCCCTCGGGGTGGGAGGCGGTGATGTGGTGGGCATCGGCGCTCATGCCCTCGCCAACCATCTCAGCGTAGATCTTGGCACCACGTGCCTTGGCGTGCTCCAGTTCCTCAAGGATGAGACAGCCGGCACCCTCGCCCATGATGAATCCGTCGCGGCTGGCGCTGAAGGGGCGTGAAGCGTGCTGGGGATCATCGTTGCGTGTAGAGAGGGCGTGCATGGCGTTGAAGCCGCCAACACCGCAGGCGCAGAGGGCTGCCTCGGCACCACCGCTCACAATCACGCTGGCCTTGCCCAGACGAATCAGATTGAAGGCATCGGCCAGGGCGTTGCTCGAAGAGGCACAGGCAGAGGTGGTGGCATAGTTGGGGCCATTGAAGCCGTAGAGGATAGAAATCTGTCCGGCAGCAATGTCAGAAATCATCTTGGGGATGAAGAAGGGGTTGAACTTGGGGCCGTCGGCCTCGTGAACACCGTAGTATTTCACTTCGTCTTCGAAGGTCTTGATACCACCGATACCCACACCGAACACGACACCAATCTGGGTCTTGTCTTCCTTCTCCAGATCCATGCCGCTATCCTTCACAGCCTGGATGGCAGAAACCAGAGCCAACTGTGTGTAGCGGTCCATCTTGCGGGCCTCTTTACGGTCGATATATTCATTGAGGTTGAGGTTCTTGACCTCACAACCAAACTGTGTCTTGAACTTGGAAGCGTCGAACTGGGTGAAGGGAGCTGCTCCGCTCACGCCGTTTACCAGATTGTTCCAAGTCTCCTCGGGGGTGTTGCCCACGGGAGTAACGGCTCCAAGGCCGGTGACTACAACTCTTTTAAGTTCCATGTTGTTATTGCTTTTTTTGTTTGAGTTTCGGATAAACAGTACGTCTGTAAAACAAATATGTTTGGATGAAGAGCATGTAAAGCTGATTCATGTAAATACGGACTACTGACTGCAGTTTGTGGTGTAGGCGCCAGGCCCTTTGCTGCAATCCGTAGTCCGTATTCCATTATCAACGAACCTGATAATTCTTATTCTTTGTTGCGATAATCGTAATCAATCAGAACAGGAATTATTTTGTGTTCTCTTCGATGTAAGTAATGGCATCACCTACAGTACCGATCTTCTCAGCCTTGTCATCGGGAATAGATACGCCAAACTCCTTCTCGAACTCCATGATGAGCTCTACGGTATCCAGAGAGTCAGCACCGAGGTCGTTGGTGAAGCTTGCTTCGGGCTTAACTTCAGCCTCATCTACACCGAGTTTGTCAACGATGATTGCCTTTACTTTGCTTTCAATTTCAGACATAATTGTAATCTTTAAAATGTTAATAAATAATTGTCAATGCTTAAATTCGGGTGCAAAGTAACTAATTTTTATTCATCTGTGCAAATATTTTTCCCAAAAAAGCACTCCAACTTGCACAAAAAGGTGCATATTGTGCATATTTTAGTGTCTGTTTTACACTTTGAGAGGCTTTTTTCAGTGCTTATGATGCGTTTGGATGGTGCGCAAGTCGAAGGGATGCCGCCACTCCAGACGCATGGTTTTCCCGGTGTGGGGGTGAGTGAATTGGAGTGCTTCGGCATGGAGCATCAGCCGGGGAGCTGAGGCGGCGTGGCCATAGAGCGCATCGCCAGCGATGGGCAGGGCGAGACCCTCCTGATGGGCACAGTGGAGGCGCAGCTGGTGGGTGCGCCCGGTGTGGGGATGGAGGGCGATGAGGGTGCGGCTCTTGCTGGTGCGCATGACTTGATAGGAGGTGATGGCGTTTTTGCCTTGGTCCGGGTCTACTACCTGTCGAGGGCGGTCAACGGGGTCGGGACGCAAGGGCAGTTGGATGGTGCCTTTCTTGTTGCCCTGCCACACGCCCTCCAGCACCGCCACATAGCGTTTCTTCACCTGGTGGTTGGCAAACTGCCGTTGCAGTGCTTGATAGGTCTGCTTGTCTTTGGCCACCACCATCAGTCCCGAGGTGTGCATGTCGAGCCGGTGGGCGGGAAGTACCTGCCATCGTCCCTGCCATGCCTGTTGCAGCAGTCCTGCTACAGAGCGCCGCTCCGATCGTCCGGGCACGCTGAGCATGCCCGATGGCTTTTTCACCACACAGAGCCACTCGTCCTCGTAGGCGATGTCGAGCGCCTGCTGTTCGTCGCGGTCCAGCGCATAGTCGTCCACCTCCAGTCCTTGCAGCATAAACTGCAGGATGGGCAGGCATTTGCCGCGGCAGGCGGGATAATACTGAAGATGGTGGCGCACCTCTGCCTTGGGTGAGGCTCCCCACCAGAATTCGCCCATGCAGATGGGTTTGAGTTGGTGGGTATAGGCATATTGCAGCAGGCGGGGAGCGCAACAGTCGCCTGCTCCTGAGGGAGGCAACCGGTGACAATGTTCCTCGAAGATGTCGGTCAGGGGACGCTCTTCGCCGTGGGCATTGATGACTCTGTATTGCTCGAAGAGCCAGCGCTGCAGGGCATCGGAGCGTTGTTTCCGCTCCTGTTTCAGCTTGTCTATCTCGCTGTTGAGCATCTCCATCTGCTGGCCGATGCTCTCTATTTCCATTCGGGCCTGTTTCTTCTTGCGTCCCAGTTCGGCCTTCATGAACTGGCTCTCGCGAATCATCTCCTGGCGTTCATTTTCCGTGGCATGGGCCTTGCGGCTGTCGCGTCGGGCTTTGGCTTCTGCCATCTCCTGTTTGAAGGATTGGATGAGCCGTTCTGCCTCCTTTGTCACCAGTTGCTGTTTGAGCAGCAGTTCCTGACGCTCGGGTGCCTGTTCCAGTTGGCTGATGCGCCTGTTCAGGGCCGAGATGGCGGCTTCCTCCTGCTTGAAGTGTCCTTGGGGTTGTTGTGAATCATAGATGGGCGGCACGAAGTAGGGCCACTGGCTCCTTTCGCCCAGCAGTCCGGAGAAGGCGGCAATGAAGCCCAGTTGCCGCCCCCGTCTTACCACCAGAACGCCGAACATCTTGCCCCGGTCCAGTTCCTCCTGCCAAGCCGTCTGATTGCTGAGGTAGCGCTGTAGTTCGGCTGCAGCCGCCAGCGTGAGAGCGTGGGGCTGATAGTGGAAGGGGTTGTTGAACCGTTGCGGTGCTGCGGTTCTTCCGGGACGGGATGTAAGGGGGTGAAACTTCTCTTGTTTCGGCTTTTTTGTTTTCATGGTGGGATGGGGGATGGTTCAAATCGGCGGCAAAGTTACGGATAAGAACTGACATATCCATCATCTTCATCCGTTTTTTTCGCTTTCTTTCCGTATAGGAGTCAAAAAAAAGATGGAAAATTTGCTCAATCGCATTTATCTTATTACCTTTACAGGCGAAACAAATCGTTCTGGGTGGATTGCGCTTCCCACCTTGTTATATATTATTAAAGGCGGAAAACCTTTCATCCATCACTTTTGCCAACAACTGTCACCCCATTTATTAAACAAACAGAAAGATTATGCAGAACTATTCAGCCGATGCCAACCGTTATGCCGACGGAGGCATGCAATACCAGCGTTGCGGCAAGAGTGGCGTACTCTTGCCCAAGGTGAGTCTGGGCTTCTGGCACAACTTCGGAGCCGTGGACAATTACGAGAACTGCCGGGCCATCGCCCGTTATGCCTTCGACCATGGCATCACCCACTTCGACCTTGCCAACAACTATGGCCCTCCTTATGGCAGTGCCGAGGAGACGCTGGGCAAACTCATGGACGAGGATTTCCGTCCCTATCGTGATGAACTCTTCATCGCCACCAAGGCGGGCTACGACATGTGGGACGGCCCCTACGGCAACTGGGGTTCACGCAAATATCTCATGGCCAGTCTCGACCAGAGCCTCAAACGAATGCATCTTGACTATGTAGACCTTTTCTATAGCCATCGCTACGACCCCGAGACCCCTCTGGAGGAGACCCTGCAGGCGCTGGTGGATGTAGTGAAGGCCGGCAAAGCCCTCTATGTGGGCATCTCGCGCTGGCCCTTGGAGGCATTGCGGGTGGCCATCCCCTATCTGCGCGAGCGTGATGTGCCCCTGCTTATCTATCAGGGTCGTCTCAATCTGCTCGACCGGGCTCCCATCGAAGAGGGCATCATCGACGAGTGTGAGCGCGAGGGTGTGGGATTCATCTCCTTCTCGCCCTTGGCCCAGGGACTGCTCACCGACCGCTATCTCCATGGTATCCCTGCCGACAGCCGCATGCAGCGTGGCAAGTTCCTGCGCCAGGAGATGCTCACTGACGAGTTGCTGGCTCATCTGCATGAACTCAACGCCAAGGCTGCTGCCCGTGGTGAGACGCTGGCCGAGATGGCTTTGGCATGGATTCTGCAGCATCGGGCCGTCACCTCGGTGCTGATAGGAGCCAGCAGTACAGCCCAGTTGGAGAAGAACCTCAAGTGTATGAATGCCCCGGCTTTTGACGAATAGGCATCCGGAAGAATCTGTAGAAAAAAAGAGGGGTGTGTCGCGTCGGTGAATGACGCTCGACACACCCTCTTTCGCTTATTTCACGTATTCGGAGAAATCGGTCAGGTGCATATCGCCCTTGCGCATGAGCGTGTCATGGAAGGCGAAGGCAGCGGGCAGATTGTGCTTGGTGTGGCCGCCCTTGGCAATCTTCAGATAGTCCCACAGCAACTGGCGGTAGTCGGGATGTGCACAGTTCTCGATGATGCACTGGGCACGCTGCAAGGGGCTCTTGCCGCGCAGGTCGGCGATACCCTGTTCGGTGACAATCACGTTCACGTCGTGCTCCGTGTGGTCGTGGTGGCTCACCATGGGCACAATGGAGCTGATGGCACCGCCCTTGGCCACCGAGGGACAGGTGAAGATGCTGATATAGGCATTGCGCTCGAAGTCGCCGCTGCCGCCGATACCGTTCATCATCTTCGTACCGCTGATATGGGTTGAGTTGGCATTGCCGTAGATGTCACACTCGAGGGCCGTGTTGATGGCGATGACGCCGAGACGTCTGATCAGTTCGGGCGAGTTGGAGATTTCGCTCTGGCGGAGTGTGAGATGCTTCTTGAAATAGTCGATATTGTCGTACACCTTCATGAGGCTGGGGTTGGTCACGGTGAGGGAGCAGGCCGAAGCCACCTTTACGCGTCCGTTGAGCATCATGTCGACCACGGCATCCTGAAGCACTTCGGTGAAGATGTTGAAGTCGGGAATATGCTTGTCCATGCTCAGTGCGGCCAGGATGGCGTTGGCTGTGGTGCCCACGCCGCTCTGCAGGGGCAGGAAGGTCGAGGGGATGATGCCGCGCTTCATGTCGGCCGAGAGGAAGGCAGCCACGTTGTTGCCAATCTGGGTGGTCACGGGGTCGAGGTCTTTGAAGGCACGGGCCTCGTCGGGGATATTGCATTCTACCACACCCACAATCTTCGAGGCGTCAATTTCCACGTAGGGTGTACCGATGCGGTCGTCTACCTTGGTGATGGGGATAGCCTGACGGTAGGGAGGATCCTGCAGCTCGTATACGTCGTGCAGATATTTGGCATCGGGGCTGTGGAACACGTTGTGCTCCAGGATGACGTGCTTGGCCAGGCGGGCTGCTGTGGGGCTGATGCCTCCGGCAGAGGTGAGGTAAGCCTTGCAGGTAGTCTCACCTTCCTCCAGGTCGCACACTTCGAGGATGGCCCAGTCCACTTCTCCCATGAATCCGTAGCGCATCTCCTGTGCCATCTGGCTGAGGTGGATGTCGTTGTAGGCAATCTCGCCCAGATTCACATGTTTGCGGAAGTCGGCATTGGTGGTGTAGGGGGCGCGGTACTTGATGGCCTGGGCATTGGCCAGGTCGCCGTCGGTACTCTGTCCGGTGGAGGCTCCGGTGAAGAGACCCACCTGGAAGGGACGTCCGGCCTCATGCTCGGCAACGGCAATCTTGGCCAGTTCCTTGGTCACAGCCTTGGCGGCACCCGAGGGGGTGAAACCGCTCAAAGCGAGATTTTCTCCATTTTTTATCAGTGCTGCAGCTTCGGCAGCAGTCATGCGTGTATAAGCCATTATGATAAAATTTGATTAATTGGTTATTCTAATTGCTTGCAAAGTTAATCAAAATGAGCCGTTAAACAAAAGAAAAGTCAAAACTTTTTTGAAATACCGACGATTTGTTGTACTTTTGTAGCCAATAAACCGAAAGATTATGTCAACGATGAATTTGAACCAACAGCAAAACCTCGTGATTTACAATACGCTCAGCCGCTGCAAGCAGCCCTTTGAGCCTATCCACGCACCCCATGTGGGCATGTATGTCTGTGGACCTACCGTCTATGGTGACCCCCATCTGGGCCATGCCCGTCCGGCCATCACCTTCGACATCCTGTTCCGCTATCTCAAGCATATCGGCTACAAGGTACGCTATGTACGCAACATCACCGATGTGGGCCATCTCGAACACGATGCCGACGAGGGAGATGACAAGATTGCCAAGAAGGCACGTCTGGAGCAGCTTGAACCCATGGAGATTGCCCAGCACTACACCAACCGCTACCATCAGGCGATGGATGCGCTCAACGTGTTGCCCCCCAGCATCGAGCCCCATGCCACCGGACATATTATCGAGCAGGAGCAGCTCGTGCAGCAGATTCTCGACAACGGATTCGCCTATGAGAGCAATGGCTCTGTCTATTTCGACATCGAGAAGTATAACCAGAAATACCACTATGGAGCCCTCTCGGGCAGAAACCTCACCGATGTCATCAACAACAGCCGCGAGCTCGATGGCGTGAGCGAGAAGCGCAACCAGGTAGACTTCGCCCTCTGGAAGAAGGCTCAGCCCGAGCATATCATGCGCTGGCCCAGCCCCTGGAGCGAGGGATTCCCCGGCTGGCACTGCGAGTGTACCGCCATGGGCCGCAAGTATCTGGGCAACCATTTCGACATTCATGGTGGCGGCATGGATCTCGTCTTCCCCCATCATGAGTGTGAGATAGCACAGGCTGTGGCCAGCCAGGGCGAGCCGATGGTGAAATACTGGATGCACAACAATATGATTACCATCAACGGACAGAAGATGGGCAAGAGCCTCGGCAACTTCATCACCCTCGAACAGTTCTTCACCGGCGACCATCCCCAGTTGGAGAAGGCCTATTCACCCATGACCATCCGCTTCTTCATCCTCTCCGCCCACTACCGCGGAACGGTAGACTTCAGCAACGAGGCGCTGCAGGCCAGCGAGAAGGGACTGGAGCGTCTGCTCAACGGCATTGCCGATGTGGAGCGCGTGCAGCCTGCCGACCACTGTGATGCCGAGACGGAGAAGGTGGTGAAACAGTTGCGCCAGGCCTGCTATGATGCCATGAACGACGACCTTGCCACTCCCATCGTCATCAGTCATCTCTTCGAGGCTTGCACCGTGGTGAACAAACTCATCGACCACAAGGCCAGCATCTGTGATGACTGTCTCGCCGAACTCAAGGATGTGATGCGTCTCTTCGCCTTCGATATCCTCGGACTGCGCGAGGAGAAAGGCAACTCCAACGAGGCCCGCGAGGAGGCTTACGGCAAGGTGGTAGACATGGTGATGCAACTCCGTGCCAAGGCCCGTGCCTCGAAAGACTGGGCCACCTGCGATGAGATACGCGATGCCCTGAAGGCTGCCGGTTTCGAGGTGAAAGACACCAAGGACGGCTGCGTATGGAAACTCAACAAGTAAACCTAATATTTGTGAATTGCGCCACTGGTCTTTTGACCTAAATCAAAAATACTGCTGATAATGGATAAAGGTGGTTAACAAATTTGTGTGCGACCACAAAAATCGCTACCTTTGCATTGTGTTCGTGAGAATGCATTGTTATTCATTAGGTTAGTAGTTAATAGATTTAAGGTAAAGATTATGTTATTAGATTTTCCAACAACGGTGGCGTTGGTATCGGCAATCCTGATAACGATACTGAGTATCATTACTCTGGTCCATACCAACATCCGTTAGAAGGGATGCGGCGTGAGTGATTCATACCGCATTCTTTTTTTTATATACCTTTTATATATACTCTCACATTTTTCCATATCAACATTTCCAACCTTTCAGAACTTCCATCATACGTATATGACCGAATCGCCCATACTCGCTTTGCAACAGCAACGGATGCTGCTCGAGATTGAATACAACGCCGACAAGGCGGAACATCTGCAACAGATGGAGCAGCGCGGACTCGACCGACTCGCCAAAAGGGGCGATGCTTGGGTTGGGGTCTCCTTCTCGCGCAGTTATTACAACTCGCTCAACCAGTTTTCGGTGGAACTGCTGCGCACCCAGGACCAGGAGGTGGAGCACAACTTCGAGTTCGGGCGCCCCGTGCTCATCAGCAATCAGGAGGCAGGGCAGGAAAAGCCCCGCTACCTCAAGGGTACCGTGAGCTTTGTTGACGGCGACCGGATGGTGGTGACGGTGCCTGATGGTACCGACGTGGTGGCCCTGCAGACGGCCGGGCGTCTCTGTGTGCAGCTGGCCTTCGATGAGACTACCTACCGCCTGATGTTCGAAGCACTCGAACGCACCATCCGTGCCCGGGGGCGCTTGGGGTATCTGCGCGACCTCTTCTATTCCTCGCGGAAGGCGGAAACCTTCACCTTCGCTCCCCTGCATTTCCCCTTTCTTAACCGGTCGCAGGAGCAGGCGGTCAACCAGGTGCTGGCTGCCAAGGATGTGGCCATCGTGCATGGCCCTCCCGGAACGGGTAAGACCACCACGCTTGTCGAGGCCATCTATGAGACCCTGAGGCGGGAGAACCAGGTGCTGGTGTGTGCCCAGAGCAATATGGCAGTCGACTGGATTTCTGAGAAACTGGTCGACCGTGGCTTGCACGTGCTCCGCATCGGCAATCCCACCAAGGTCAACGACAAGATGCTCTCCTTCACCTTCGAGCGCCGCTTTGAGTCGCATCCCGACTATCCCCAACTCTGGGCATTGCGCAAGGCCATCCGTCAGGTCAGGGCAACCCGCAAGCGGGGCGACCGCTCCTTCCACCAGAAAATAGAACGGCTGAAGGAACGGGAGATTGAACTGGAATTGCGCATCCGCAACCAGCTATTTGGCGAGGCGCATGTCATCGCCTGCACGCTGGTGGGCAGTGCCAACCGTCTGCTCGACGGCATGAAGTTCGGTACACTCTTCATCGACGAGGCGGCCCAGGCGCTTGAGGCGGCCTGCTGGATTCCTGTTCGCCGGGCCTCGCGTGTGGTTCTGGCGGGCGACCACTGCCAGTTGCCGCCCACCATCAAGAGTCTCGCAGCCATGAAGGGCGGACTCGACAAGACGCTCATGCAACGCATCGTCGACCACCATCCCGAGGCGGTTACCCTGCTTCAGATACAATACCGTATGAATGAGGATATCATGCGTTTCTCCTCCGACTGGTTCTATCACGGCAAGGTGGTGGCCGACCCCTCGGTGAAGTATCGGGGAATACTCGACCTCGACAAGGCGATAGAGTGGAAGGAGGCCTGCGAGACCGACGACAGCGATACGCCCACCCGCAGCCACGAGGAGTTTGTGGGTTCCAGCTATGGCCGCATCAACAAGCTGGAGGCACGGCAGACGCTGCTCACCCTCGCCGAATACTATTTGCGCATCGGTAGGCAGCGCATACTCGACGAGCGCATTGATGTGGGCATCATCTCGCCCTATCGGGCCCAGGTGCAGTATCTGCGCCACCTCATCAAGAAGGTGGATTTTTTCAAGCCCTTCCGCAAGTATATCACCGTCAATACGGTCGACGGATTCCAGGGGCAGGAGCGTGACGTGATCCTCATCTCCTTGGTGCGCTCCAACGATGAGGGACAGATAGGATTCCTGCGTGACCTGCGCCGCATGAATGTGGCCATCACGAGGGCGCGCATGAAACTCATCATCCTCGGCGACGTGGCTACGCTCACCCGCCATCCCTTCTACCGTCGGCTCTACGAATATGTCTCGTCGCTCTGACTTTATTACATTTTAATTCGATTTATAGGAGAGAAAACCATGGCATTACATAATGATTTCGGACATTGGGGCGAGGAGGTGGCAGCCGACTATCTGCGCCGGCAGGGCTACACCATCCTCCACCGCAACTATAGGGTGGGGCATCGCGACCTCGACATCGTGGCTTTGCGCGATGATGTGCTCGTGTTTGTGGAGGTGAAGACGCGTCGTGAGAACTCGCTGGTCGATGCCGAACTGGCGGTTGATGGCCGCAAGATACAGTCGGTCAGCATTGCCGCCAACAGTTATATCAAGCGTTTCAACATCAATGCCCTTATCCGCTTTGATGTCATCACTGTGGTGGGCAGTCCGTCGGGGGCTTACCGTATCAACCATATCGAGGATGCTTTCCTGCCAATCCCCGTCTATCGTCGGTGAAATTCTAAACTTTTTTTCATTTTTCTTCCTGTTCTGCTTCATTTTTCCCTGTTGTTTTTCTTTTAATAGATAAACGACGTCGCAAATGAAATACATAACAGAAGTTTAACCTCCAAAAACAAAGAGAAAGATGAAAAGAGTATTCAATATGATTATCGTGGACGAGAGTGGTTCGATGTGTGTGATAGAGCGTCAGGCTCTTGCCGGTATCAACGAGACCATCGAAACCGTGAAGAAGATGCAGCAACTCCATCCCGATATGGAGCAACGCATATCACTGCTCACCTTCGACAGCGGTCACAAGACCTTCAAATACGACAATGTCAAGGCCGATAACGTCAACACGCTCTCTGCCCGCGACTACAATCCTCGAGGAGGCACGCCGCTTTATGATGCCATCGGCATCTCCATTGCCAAACTCAATGCCCAGACCAGCGAAAAGGACAATGTATTGCTGACCATCATCACCGATGGTGAGGAGAACTGTTCTGAGGAGTATAACCTCCACATGGTGAAGACGCTCATCAGCAAGATGAAGAAGCAGGGATGGACCGTCACGCTCATCGGTACCGACAACCTGGATGTGGAAGGTATGGCAGGCTCGATGAACATCGACAACCATCTTGCCTTCACCCAAGACGAGGAGGGCACCCGGATGATGTTTGCCCGTGAGAACAGAGCCCGTATGAGATTTAATGAAAGTATCTCCGTGGGATGTGCCATGCCCGCAGGCGACTATTTCAAGGAAGAAGAGCCTGACTCCAAGTAATCTCTCACGATGAAAATCCCCGTTGAATCATAGCGGTTCAACGGGGATGTGTTTTATAAATATTTGGTGCAAAACAACACAGGGAATGAAAAATTCCCAAATCTTTGTTTCGTAGAAGGTCGGATGCAGCTTATACACCCACAATGAGGAACAGGAAGAGATATGACATTACGGCTCCACTTTCCAGTCGCCTATGGTGCGGCGCTCGGGGTCGAAGTTGATGCCTACCTTCACGATTGGCAGACCGCAGAGGGCAAACTTCGAGGCATATTTCTTGAGGTCTATCTGCTTCATCGCAGCCTCGGCACTCTTGTTCAGTTTCAGCTCGAATACGTAAAGCGCCTTGGCGGTCTTCATCACGATGTCCACCCGGCCAGTCGGTGTGCGTACCTCCACCTCCACGTATCTGCCGAAGAGGGAGAAGATGACATAGAGCAGCTGCTGGTAATGGCCTTCGGAGTTGGCGTTGTCGCAGTAAGGCACGGTGAGCAGATACTCCTGCAGGAGGCTGAACATCTCGTCGAGGTCCTCGTTGAGCAGGGCTACATACATGTCGCCAATCGTGGTGCCGCATTCATCGGCATGCTCTGCCACATAGTTGGGCAGGAGGCTCTCCATCAGTCCTACCCGGATTTCGTTGTTCGGAATGTCGAGTGTGTACAGTGTCGAGGCAGTGTTGTAATCCTTGATGGTGATGTAGCCACTCTGATAGAGCAGGGGCAGGATGCTTTTCATCCTTTCTGTAGGAGCATCGAAGGCGGATGCCAATGTGCGTCCGCCACCTATTTTCGACGGCACGACATGGAACTTCCTCAGCATCTCGATGAGATAGGTAGGGGTGCCCGACGAGAACCAGTAGTTCTCCAAGCGATTTACATTGAAGGCATTGAGCAGACTGAAGGGATTGAAGAGGTCGGGTGAGGGCCAGGTGAAATGATAGCCGTCATATTGTTGCTTCAGTTGGTTGATTGTCTCTTCAATGGTCCATTCGTTGGCTCGGGCCATTCTCCCGATATAATCCTGCATCTGTGTCAGCACTTCCTCTTTCGTGATACCGCAGATTCCCGCAAACTCCGGAAACATGGAGATATTCGTCAGATTGTTCAGTTCGCTGAAGATGCTGAGTTGGGAGAATTTCGTGATGCCTGTGAGGAATACGAATTGCAGGTAGGGGTCACAGTCCTTCAGCGGCGAGTAGAAGTTGCGCATCACGTTGCGGAGTATGGGCAGTTGGGTATCTTCATGCACTACATCAAGCAGCGGAGCATCATATTCGTCGATCAGGATGACCACCTTCTTGCCTGTCTGCTTGTATGCTGCCTGAATCAATGCCGTTAACCGGTCATTGTTGTCAGTGGCAGGTTTGGTAATACCGTATTTCTCTTCATATTCTACAAGGCGATTCCCGAGATAGCGTTCCAGTTGGTCCTTCTCCATGTGTTTGCCCGATGCCATGCTGAATCTCAGCACGGGATAGAACGTCCACTCCTTCTCAACGGTCTCGATAAAGAGTCCCTTGAACAGGTCTTTCCTTCCCTCGAAATACGCCTGGAGCGTAGAGACGAGCAACGACTTTCCGAACCGTCTGGGGCGGCTCAGGAAGATATACTTGCTGAGGTGTATCATGTTCCAGATATACT
>JAEDMP010000031.1 GCA_016302965.1 Bacteroidaceae bacterium | reverse complement strand
CGATGTAGGTGTTATATTTGCCGAGCAGCAGCATGATGAGATAGAAGGTGTATTGGAAATGGCGCTCGCACTCCATCGCGTCATCCTTGCGTTGGAAACGATAGGAGATGTTTGAGAGGAAGGCTGTGAGCTGGAGTTTGAACTTCTCAAGGTCACCAGCTTCCAACGAGTCACTTACGTCATCAAGCCATGTTGACGGACGGCTGTCGTCGCCGAAATAATCAGCTGCGAGAGCAGAAGTCATTCCGCTTCTCACTTCTTCGTTAGGGAAATCCAGTAGATAGGTGTTTCTACGAGCGTTATATCCCTTGATGGTCAGATAACCGCTCTGATAGAGCATTGGCAGAGGCCTTTGTTTTGTTGCCTTGTAATCCACAAACTCTGCGGGTGGGTAATATTTGCCGGCAAGCTCATTCACATGCTCATGGTTGTCTGACAAAAGACGCACAAGATAGGTAGGGGTGCCCGTAGAGAACCAGTAGTTCTGAAAATCGTTTGAATCGAGGCAATTCAGTATGCTGAATGGATTGAAAATGTCCTTCATACCTTTGCTAAAGTGATAGCCGTCGTACTTGCGTTTCAGTTTGGCGATGGTTTCTTCCTCTGTCATACCATTAGCCTCGCCCAACTCCCTTATCTGTTCCTTGAACACAGACAGCAATTCGTCCTTTGATATGCCGCAAATGGCATCGTATCTGGAGTCATTGCCTATGTCCTTAGGCTGATTGAAACCACTGAACACACTGACCTGCGAGAACTTCGTCACACCTGTAAGCAGCACGAACTTCAGGTGCCTGTCGGCAAGTTTGAACACACTGTAGAAGCCCTTCAATATGTTGCGGTTGTAGTCTTCGAGCGTCTTTACGTCTCCGGCTACTACAGGAGAGGGGATGCCTGTGTTCATCACATCAAGCAGAGGTTTATCGTATTCATCGACCAAAACGACAACTCGTCTGCCTGTCTTTTCATAGGCTTTCTCGAAAACGTATGAAATCCGGTCGCCATAAGTGACGGCAAGCGGGTTTTTTCCATATTTATCTTCTTGCATTGAAACAAATGTCTCGATGGCTTCCTTGAGTTCCAACGGCGAGGTGAAGTTCTTTCCGTTAAAGTCCAGGTGAAACACGGGATATTCCGCCCACTCCTTCTCAAGTGAGTCGATGGCAAGACCACGGAACAACTCCTTGCGTCCGAGGAAATAGTTCTCGAGCGTGGAGACGAGCAGGCTCTTGCCAAAGCGGCGGGGACGACTGAGGAAATATATCTTTCCCTGAGTGACAAGGTCATACACCAACGCTGTCTTGTCCACATACACAAATCCCTCTTCACGGATTTGGTCAAAGCTTTGTATTCCTATAGGGTACTTCATCATCGTGTTCCTTTTTATTGTTCGGCTGCAAAGTTAATCCTTTTATTCAATATCTCCAAACAATTCGGACTTATTTTTATATCATTTCATTATAGCCAAGAAAGGGCGACATAACATAGCACAGGGCGGAAGCCCTATCCTATGTTATGTCGCCCTTACAGGGTTTAACTTCCATCACTCCGCATTGCCTTTCAATCTCGAATACCTGAATATCAGGCTTTACATAAGTTTTCTTCATATTTTTGGTTTAAAGGATGGAAAAAGTGGTTTTCTACACGCTGCCATACTTATCTGACAAAAGCTGAATGTCGCTTCGTTGCCGATGCAAGTGAGCTTCGTTGCCAATAAGATTATTAACCTATCGGCCGATAGGTTATTAATCTATTAGCCGATAGGTTAATAATCTTATCGGAGACAGAGTCGTATTTGTTGTTGCTTTCTGTCTGCTCGATTTCATCGAACATACGTTAACGCTTTCTGTTGCTGCTAACAGTCCAGTCACCGCTTCAGACTGTGAGCTGGTCTTTGATTTGGATTCCTATGACTTCAAGTCGAAATTACTGGAAAAATACAGCGATAAGTCCGGGGGAATTAGCTGGAGGCTGACTGAAGAAGGTATCCGCAATGGCAAAACCAGCTGGCTCCAGACGAGAATTGCGACAATGGGATGAATAATATTTGCTCTGTATGATGAATAATCTGAATATTATTTGTACCTTTGCATATGCATTTGCACATTATTTTTCACATAACACATAGAGAAAACCTATAAACAAGCTTATTATGCCAAAGAAATTCTACACCTCTATCCCCTCGGGCTATCCCGTTTGCCTGCATGGGGACTGCCCAATGGCTGAGACCTGCCTGCATCAGATTGTCTATCCGACGCTGTTGGAAAAGAGCGACATCCTGTATGTGGTGAACCCCAACAGGTGCAGCAAGGATGACAAGTGCACGTTTTACCGCAGCAACACCCCCATCACCTATGCCCGCGGCTTCGCCCACTTCCAGAAACGGATGTTCCCCAGCCAGTATGACCGCTTCTCGATGATACTGACAAACAAGTTCGGTCGCACCTCCTATTACGAGCGCAGAAGAGGCGACACAGCCCTCACTCCCAAGGAGCAGCGGATTGTGCTGGATGCCTTGAAACAGGCAGGCGTGACAGAGGAGATGAAGTTCGAGAGTTATGAAGAGAACATCAACTGGTATGATTAAGCCTATACGCTGCCGGGAGATGAACCCAGTACGCTGCTCGGGCGTATACCAGTACGCAGGGCTGGCGTACTGCAGTACGTTGGGCTGAATCACACCAGTACGCCGGGCAGTGTACTCCAGTACGCTGAGCAGTGTACTGAGGTACGCTGCCCAACGTACCAGCGTACGCCCGCGGGCGTACTGCCACAAGGATAGCGTATCGGATATTGGATTGACCAAAAGGGTTGACGACGCTGACCAAGCCATGAAGGATTCAACAGACATACCATTCAAACGACATCCATTTTGCATCATGACCAAAACACTTTACGAACAGATGACCGAACGGGCGGACGAGACCCAGGTGGCTGCTCTCTCACGCTTCTTCAAATGCCAAAAAGGGGAATATGGAGAGGGCGACCGTTTTCTGGGCATCAAGGTGCCGGTGACCCGGAACGTGGTGAAAAGTTGCTGGGCGGAAACAGGATTCGACGAGCTGGAGCGTTGCATCACGAGCGAATACCATGAGGTGAGACTCGCTGCTCTGCTCACGCTGGTGGAAATCTTCCGTCATGCCAAACGCGACCCAGCGCTCAGACAACGCTGCATCGACTTCTATCTGGGACATACAGCGCACACCAACAACTGGGACCTGGTGGATTTGAGCTGCTACCAGCTGCTCGGTCCTTGGCTCGACGACAAGGACAGGACACTGCTCTACGACCTGGCCGCCAACGGACGCACCATCTGGGAACAGCGTATCGGCATCGTGAGCACGATGTATTTCGTGCGCAAGGGACAGACCGATGACACCTTTGCCCTCGCCCAGCTCTTCCTCGACAAGCCGCAGCCGCTGCACGATCTGCTGCAAAAAGCCACGGGATGGCAGCTGCGCGAGGCGGGCAAGAGAGAACCCGAACGGCTGAAGCAATGGCTCGAACCACGTGCCGCCACCATGCCACGCACCATGCTGAGATATGCCATAGAAAAGTTTCCCGAAGCGGAGCGCCAACGGATGCTCCATCTGAAAGAGCGGCAGGAGTGAACAGCCCTCGGTTAGACAATGCTCATGCCGAGCGTACGAAAAGAAGAGGAACCCAAACAAGGATTCCTCTTCTTTTCGTGACTCCTATAGGATTCAAACCTATAACCTTCTGATCCGTAGTCAGATGCTCTATTCAGTTGAGCTAAGGAGCCTCTTGAAAGTCGCAATTAACAATAAGTTTGTGACTCCTATAGGATTCAAACCTATAACCTTCTGATCCGTAGTCAGATGCTCTATTCAGTTGAGCTAAGGAGCCTTATTTCTTAAATGCGGTGCAAAGGTACGACTATTTTTTGTAACCTGCAAATTTTTCGGCCAATATTTTTCCCTATGCCTCTCTTTTTTCTCATTTCATGACAAGCCGGATGCTATATCTTGAGTTCCTTCATGATTTCACTCATCTTCTGCAGCGTGGAGATGCGCGTAGGCACCAAGGGCAGACGCAATACATTCTCAATCATGCCCATCTCATGGAGCATGGCCTTGACTCCGGCGGGATTGCCATCAACGAAGAGCAGACCGAACAGGTCGGTGAAACGGTGATGAATCTTCCGGGCAGCCTCATACTCGCCCTGGTATTGCAGGCGTATCATCTTGGAGAACTCCTTGGGCAGGGCATTGCCAATGACACTGATGACACCAACGGCTCCACAGGAGACCATCGGGAAAGTGAGGGCATCGTCGCCGCTGATGACATCAAAGGTGGCAGGCTTGTTCTTGATAATCTCGTCCACCTGTTCCAGACTGCCGCTGGCTTCCTTGATGGCCACAATGTTCTGGCAGTCGCGGGCCAGACGCACCGTGGTTTCTGCCTTGAGGTTGACTCCCGTGCGCCCGGGTACATTATATAATACAACGGGCAGCGAGGTGGCTGCAGCGATAGCCTTGAAATGCTGGTAGAGGCCTTCCTGTGAGGGTTTGTTGTAATAGGGGCAAACGCTGAGGATGCCGTCAATGCCCGAGAAATCGCCCGTCTTGAGTTCCTCGACAACAGCAGCCGTATTGTTGCCGCCACAACCCATGAGGATGGGAACACGATGGCGCACAGTGCTGACTACGAGTTCCTTGATTCTCGCCTTTTCGGCAGCGGAAAGACAGGGGGTCTCGCCTGTGGTGGCGAGGATACAGAAGAAATCTGCTCCATTCTGCAGCTGGTATTCGACAAGTTTGACCAACGATTGCTCGTCGACGCTGCCATCGGCGCAGAAGGGGGTGACCAGGGCGATGCCCAATCCTTTGAATATGTTGTAGACCATATTGATTATTACGTTTTCGTGATTGTGACTGCAAAATTACACAATTTTATTGTAAAACCGCTCTTTTTGCTTCATTTTTTTATTATTTCAGTTCCTTTTACGTTCTTTTCTCATTTGGCGCAACCTATTCTGCAAGCCTGAACGGCCCAGATGCCCCACCCTAGCCTACAGGACGGGAAGGAGCGGAAAATGCGTTTGCGGACAAAAAATATACCGGGACAGCGAAAAATATATCAGGATTCGTGTGGCATTTCTAAATAATTTTCGTACTTTTGCAGTCAATAACATTCTATTGCCAGAAAACGATTCACCGAATCCGTTTGCACCTATAGTATTAGAGAACCTTACATCGACATCACACCATATGATAAATAGGAACCAACACCATATCCAAGGCAGTGAAAACGCTGTCTGGAAGAGAGTTGTCAAGGACATCTGCATGCTGGCGGGCCTCATCATGCTGACAGGATGGGGACTGGCTTCCTGCAAAAAGTGTGAACACGAGTGTGAGCGCAGCAACGAAGACCTGCAACGGCTGTCCAGCATCACCGACTCGATTATGGAACTGCCCATGGAAAGGGCACTGCAAATGGCCGATTCGCTCATGGCCAATTGCCAGGACACCACCTCCTACTACGACTATTATCTGCTCAAGGCCCGACGGCTGTCCATCGGCAGCCGCCCACAAGATGCCATCCCATACGCCCGGCATGTCATCCGTTTCGCCCAGTCGCAACCCGACACGAAGAAGAACAGGGGCATGGAGGCCATCGCTTACTCCACACTCTCCGGACAATATCATCTGAGACGTGTGGAGCCCGACAGCGCACTGCTCTACGCCCGGCTCGCCTATGAGAAGGTCATGGCAAGTGACCGCATGGACATGGCTGCCAACCTCACGGCCAACCTGGCCGACACGTATGTCATGGCCGACAATCTGCCGCAGGCGGCACACTGGTACCGAAGGGCGCTCTTCATCAACGACTCGCTGCAGATGGATGCCAGCAGGTCCATTTCGCTCTATATGGGACTGGCACAGATCTACACCTCCATGAGGGACTACCCATCGGCCGAGAAATTCTACAAGCTCACCGAACAGCATCTTGACGAGCTCAAACCCAACATGGTCACATATTTCCTGAACAACTATGGCAACCTGTTCTATTTCAAAGGGGAATATGACCGGGCCAAGGAGAAGTTCCTGCAGATGAGGATGCATGTGATGAAACATGAGCCGGGCAACCTGTACGACCTGGAACTGTGTGACATCAATCTGGCCGATGTCTATCTGAATCTGCAACGCATCGACAGTGCACTCCATTATCTGAAACCCGCGGAAAAATTCTGGAAAAATATCGGGATGGAACAGGGTATCTATTATGCCAACACCATCCGCATCGGTATCGCCATACATGAGAACAGGCTGGACGAGGTGGAACAGATTCTCAACACGGAACAGGCCTACGAAGAGGAAATAGAACGGAACATCGTGAACATACGCAACGGTTATCTCGATGACTACTATGTGAAACGCGGTGACTACAGAAGTGCCTACCGCCACCATATCACTATAGATGCCTACAACGACTCGGCGGAATACAACAAGGTGGCGATGCGCACGGCGGAAATCATGTCACGATTCAGCGAAGACACACTCAGGCTGCACCACCAGATAGCCATCGAGGAGAAAAACCTGGCGCTCAGCAGGTCGAGAAGCCAACTATGGCTCAGCACCACCATCGTATTGTTGCTGCTGGGAGCCGGCACCATCCATGTCATCCACAACAGGAAACGCAAGCTGCAGCAGAGCATTGACATGATTACGCTGAAACTGGCCAACGCACGGCAGCGTATCTCGCCCCACTTCGTCTTCAACCTGCTGAACGAGAAGTTGCACGGTGCCAACCAGGAGGAACGCGACACGCTGATGGAGCTGGTGAGGCTCATCAGGCGCAACCTCGACCTCGTGGGCGAACAGTATGTGACGCTCGACAAGGAGCTCGACTTCGTGGCACGCTATGTCAGACTGGAGCAGTGCCTTGTGACCGGCGGATTCGAGTTTGCCATCCAGGCTCCGCCCGAAGAACAGCTCGCCACTGTCAGTATCCCATCGATGTTTATCCAACTGCTGACTGAGAATGCCATCCTGCACGGACTGAAAAAGAAACAGGGGCATAAGCGGCTTACCATCAGCGTGACTACCGACCAGAAGGGAACAGACATACGGGTGACCGACAACGGACCTGGATTTGACATCCGGCACGTGGAAGGAAGGAGGGTGAAGACGGGACTGAACGTGATGAGACAGACCATCGCACTCATCAACCAAAAGAACCGCACGGCCGACCGCATGCGGTTCGCCATACACAACCTGGAAAAGGACGACGGAAGCATCGCAGGATGCGAAGCCATCATTCATATCCCTCACGGCATACGGTATTTCCCCCCAATAGCAAATTGAGATAAATAACTACTTTTTTATATAAGACCAAGTGAATAGTGAAAATGAAACAAGTGTAAACCGTAAAAAAACGACAAGATGAAAACACTGATTATTGACGACGATGCAACAGCGACAGTCGAATTGGTAGGAAAACTGAAAAAATATGATTTGCTGGAAATCTGCGGCACAGTGACTACCGGAGAGATGGGACTGAAGATGGCACAGGAGATGAAACCGGAAATCATCTTCCTCGACATCGAACTGCCCGATATGCTGGGTACGGAATTCCTGGAACGTATCGAGACCATGATTGGAAACGGCTGCCGCGTGGTAATCTATACGGCACACAGCTGCTACATGCTGCCATCGTTTCGCAACAGAGCCTTTGACTATCTGATGAAACCCATCGATGACGATGACCTCGACGGGGTTATCTCGAGAGTCACCTCGAAACAGGCGTTCAACGAAGAGGACAACAACAGGGATGAGAAAAAGGAGTTGCAGGAGAAACTGCTCTTCTTTACCAATACCTCTGACTTCAGACTCGTGCATCTGAAGGATATCGGCCTCTTCCAATACAACCACAACCAGCGCATCTGGGAGGTGGTGATTGCCGGCAAACAGGAGCCTCTCCGACTGAAACGCAATACGAACAATGAGAATCTGCTCGCACTCGACAAGCGCTTTGTACAGGTGAGCCAACGCTATATCATCAATATCAATTATCTCTTGGAGGTGAACGATAATTTCTGTCTGTTCTATCCGCCCTTCGACAAGATCGAGTATGTGAAAGTGGGACGTTTCTACCGCAAGAAACTCATCGACCGCTTCAACTCGCTGTAACAAGCATCAAGGTGGGTTCTTCACATTGGAGAAGAACCCACCTTGATGCTTCATCTGGGGCGATGTGTATACCGGCAGACACTATTTGTCCTGCAACGCCTGCGTACGCACACGGCTCAGCGTCTCGGGCGTCATCTGCAGATAGTTGGCAATGTAGACCAAGGGAGCACGCAACACCAGCTGGGGCGAACGCTTCACGAACTTGGAGTAACGGTCTTGAGCCGTCTCGAAGCGGAGCATATCGGCATGTATCTGACTCATGATGAGCGACTCCTCCAGTATCTTGCGGTAGAGAATCTGGATGTTCACACTCCTCATAGCCACCTGCTCAAGACGTGAACGGGGGATGGCACAGACGAGCGTGGGCTCGAGCGCCATAATCTGCAGGCGGGTAGGCTCCTCCTTGAACAGACTCTCGATACACATCACGATATTGTTCTCACAGGCCATGTGCTCGGTCAGTTCCTTGCCGTTCTTGAAATAAAACTGGCGCACCAGGCCCTTCACGATCCAATACATGTGGGTGCAGGTTTCACCCTCGGCAAGAATCTTCTCGCCCTTCTGGAATTTCATAGGCACCAGAACACTTTCCAGCACATCCAGTTCTTCGTGCGTCATCGTGCTGTATCTTCTCGCCAGTTCACGGGCGATATCTCTGGTCGTTACACCCTGATTTGTCATAGCATTACTCCTCCTGTTTGGTATATAGTTAAATATTTAAGGATTATTTAGTCTAACTTGAGTACGGCGAGGAAGGCCTTCTGGGGCACCTCCACATTGCCGATTTGTTTCATGCGCTTCTTGCCTTTCTTTTGTTTTTCAAGCAGTTTGCGTTTGCGGCTCACATCACCACCATAGCACTTGGCGGTCACATCCTTGCGCACGCATTTCACCGTCTCACGAGCCACAATCTTGGCACCGATGGCAGCCTGGATGGCAATATCGAACTGCTGGCGCGGGATGAGTTCCTTGAGTTTCTCACACATCCTTCGACCGAAGGTGACCGCATTGTCCTGATGGGTGAGTGTGGAGAGGGCATCCACAGGCTCGCCGTTGAGCAGGATGTCGAGTTTGGCCAACTTCGAGGGGCGGAAACAGTCGACATGATAATCGAACGAGGCATAGCCCTTGGAGATGCTCTTGAGTTTGTCGTAGAAGTCGATGACGATCTCGCCCAGCGGAATCATGAAGTGGAGCTCCACACGGTTGCCGCTCACATACTGCTGGTCGATGAGTTCACCACGCTTGTCGAGACAGAGGGTCATGATGGGGCCGATGAAGTCGGCAGCGGTGATGATGGAGGCCCGGATATAAGGTTCTTCGATATGGTCGATAAGCGTCTGATCGGGCAGTCCCGAGGGATTGTGTACTTCCTTGACATTGCCCTGCTTGTCGTAGCACATATACGACACGTTGGGCACGGTAGTGATAACATCCATGTTGAACTCACGGTCGAGACGCTCCTGGATAATCTCCATGTGGAGCAGACCGAGGAAGCCGCAACGGAAGCCGAAGCCGAGGGCCACCGACGACTCAGGCGAGAAGGTGAGCGAGGCATCGTTGAGCTGCAGTTTCTCGAGCGACGAGCGCAGGTTCTCATAGTCTGAGGGGTCGATGGGGTAGACACCGGCAAACACCATGGGTTTCACCTCCTGGAATCCGGAGATGGCCTTGTCGCAAGGGCGCTGGGTATGGGTGATGGTATCGCCCACCTTCACTTCCTTGCTGTTCTTGATGCCACTGATGATGTAGCCCACATCGCCGGTGCGGAGTGTCTTGCGAGGAATCATATCCATCTTGAGCACGCCCACCTCGTCGGCATCATACTCCATGCCGGTGTTGAAGAATTTCACCTTGTCGCCCTGGCTGATCTCGCCGTTGACAATCTTGAAGTAGGCAATGATGCCACGGAAGGAATTGAACACAGAGTCGAAGATGAGGGCTTGCAGCGGAGCCTTGGGGTCGCCCTTGGGACTGGGCACACGCTCCACGACGGCACGGAGCACCTGCTCCACACCTTCGCCGGTCTTGCCGCTGGCACGGATAATGTCAGAGCGGTCGCAACCGATAAGGTCGATAATCTCATCTTCCACCTCGTCGGGCATAGCGCTCGGCATATCTATCTTGTTGATGACGGGAATGATTTCAAGGTTATGGTCGATGGCCATATAGAGATTGGAGATGGTCTGTGCCTGCACACCCTGAGTGGCATCGACCACGAGCAGCGCGCCCTCGCAGGCAGCGATGCTACGCGACACCTCATAGGAGAAATCGACGTGACCCGGGGTGTCTATGAGATTGAGGATATATTTTTCACCCTCATAGAGGTATTCCATCTGGATGGCATGGCTCTTGATGGTGATACCACGTTCCTTCTCAAGGTCCATGTCGTCGAGCATCTGTCCGCCTGTCACCTGAATGGTCTTGGTAAACTCCAACAGGCGGTCGGCCAGGGTTGACTTGCCATGGTCTATATGGGCGATAATACAAAAATTGCGTATATGATTCATGATGCTGTGTAATTGCCTTTTAAACTGCAAAATTACGAAAATATTTTGGACTTGCCAAACAATTTTCCCCTTTTTCAAAGCATTTCATCATATTTTTAAGTACCTTTGCAGGCAATAATACAAATAGGGCCGTTTTCCATGACGGCCTTTCCATCAACATCACAACGAATCATCCATGAGACATCCATTCTATGTTGGGGCCCTATTGGCCCTGTTGGGGACAGCCACAGCCTGTCAGGAGTCGCTACCCGAGCGCTGCCAGCGCGAAGCAAGAGAGTATACGGCAAAGAAGTGTCCTGCTGCCATCGACGAGTTTACGGTCATGGACAGCCTGACCTTCGACGCTCCTACCCTCACCCTACACTACTATTATTCGCTGCGCGGCAGTGCCGACGACCCCACACGCGTGGGACAGATGCAGGAATCGCTCCGGCAGTCGCTCATCGACCAGGTGAAGAACTCGACCCAGCTCAAGGCCTATAAGGACGAGGGATATAACTTTGCCTACACCTATCACTCGGCCAGCCGGCCACAGCTGGTGCTCTACAGCCTGAAGGTGACAGCCGCCGACTATCAGTAAGAACGACCCATGAAGGAGAACATGAAACAGGTTCCTTTCCTGCCGGCCTCATAGCCGATTGGAAAGGAACCTGTCTGCTGTCAACCCCTGCCCCAAACGGGCACGGGAGCATATCTCACAAGGAAACCGCAAGGATATTATTCCTCGGCGGGCTTCATGTTGGTATAGACGGTCTGTACGTCGTCGAAATCCTCGAGCTTCTCCACCATCTTGTCGATGGCCTCACGCTGCTCGGGAGTAACCTCCTTGAGATCGTTGGGGATGCGGGTAAACTCGGCACCGGTCACCTCGAAGCCTTCGCTCTCCAAGTGTTTCTGGATGTCGCCGAAGCTCTTGGGGTCGCCGTAGATGGTTACCTCGCCAGCCTCCTCATCCTCATCAAACTCATCTTCTACACCATAGTCAATCAGGTCGAGAATCATCTCGTCCATGTCCAGTCCGTCCCTCTTCTTGAAGGTGAACACACACTTGTGGTCGAAGAGGAAGGAGAGGCTGCCCTGGGTGCCCAGGTTGCCGCTGAACTTGTTGAACACCGAGCGGACGTCGCCCACGGTGCGGGTGGTGTTGTCGGTAAGGGTGTCGACAAAGATGGCAACTCCGTGAGGGCCATATCCCTCGTAGGTCACTTCCTTGTATTCACTCTGGTCCTTGCCCATGGCGTTCTTGATGGCACGCTCGATGTTGTCCTTGGGCATGTTCTCACGCTTGGCATTGGCGATGATGGCGCGCAGCGTGGGATTGTTCTCAGGTTCGGGACCTCCGGCCTTCACGGCAATGGCAATCTGCTTGCCGATTTTGGTAAACGTACGGGCCATGTGTCCCCATCTCTTCAGTTTCGCAGCTTTACGATATTCAAAAGCTCTTCCCATAAAAATATTCTGTTATTATTTTGATTGATTGTATTGTTTGGGGGTGGGAGCCTTTTGTTTTCATGCGACTGCCCCCACCCTGTTTCTTTTATCTCTTTCTCTGATGACTGCAATCGTTATCTCAGTTCTGCGCCGAGTTTACCAGTGAGGTTGGTAATGAGTTTCTGCATGATGGCATCAATCTGCTTGTCGTTGAGCGTCTTGGTCTCGTCCTGCAGGATGAAGTTCACGGCATAGCTCTTCTTGCCTTCGGGCAGGTTCTTGCCCTCGTATACGTCGAAAAGTTCCACCTTCTTGAGGAGTTTCTTCTCCGTCTGTCGGGCGATGCTCTCAATCTGGGCAAACTCTACCTGCTGGTCGAGCAGCAGGGCGAGGTCACGGCTCACGGCGGGATACTTGCTCACCTCGGTGTAGAGCACCTTGTTCTTGCGCACAAGCTTCATCAGGGCTGTCCAGTCGAGTTCGGCATAGTAGACGGGAGCGCTGATGTCGGCCTTGCGTAGCACCTTCTTGCTGAGCACACCCATCTCGAGCATCGTCTTGCCGGCACGGTTTTCCACCGTGATGCCAGAAGCGAAGATGTTGTTGTCGCTCTTCTTGCGTACGATGGTTCCGGGCTGTACGCCGATACGGCGCAGCACATTCTCCACATAAGCCTCGAGCTCGAAGAAGGAGCTCTCTTCATTGGGATGAATCCAGCTGCCCTCGACACGCTTGCCGGTAAGCCAGATGGCGAGATGACAGTTCTCGCGATAGGCTGCCATGGGGTTGTCTTCGTTGGCCTTGTCGGGCGAGAAGTGGTAGACATTGCCAAACTCGAAGAAACGGAGGTTGGCATTCTTGCGCTTGGCATTGTGCTCGATACTCTCCAGACCGCCGAAGAGCAGCGTCTGGCGCATAACGTTGAGGTCGCTGCTCAGGGGATTCATGATGCGCACGAGGTTCTCCTCGGGATAGGCATTCAGGCCGTCATACCAGGCGCTCTTGGTGAGCGAGTTGTTGAGAATCTCGTTGAAGCCGCAACCCACGAGCTGTTCGCCCACCAGGTTGGCCATCTTGTGCTTCTGGTCCTCATCGCCTTTCACCACTAACGAGCCCTTGAGCTGGGTAGGGATTTCGACATTGTTATATCCATAGATGCGAAGGATATCCTCCACCACGTCGCAGGCACGCTGCACATCCACCCTGTAGGCGGGTACTTGCAACTGCAGGCCCTCTGGTTTTTCCTCCAGCACCTTCATCTCCAGGCTCTCACAAATACTCTTGATGGCATCCTGAGGTATCTCCTTACCAATCAGACTGTTCACATAATTATACTCGAGCCATACATCAGCTCCGCTGACGGGTGTGGGATAAACATCCTTCACCTCCATCGACACCTTGCCGCCGGCCAGTTCCTTGCAGAGGATGGCTGCCTGCTTGAGGGCGTAGATGAGTCCATCGGGATCGATGCCACGCTCGAAGCGGAAAGAGGCATCGGTGCTGAGACCATGACGGCGTGCGCTCTTCCGGATCCAGGTGGGATGGAAATAGGCGCTCTCGAGCACTACGTTGGTCGTCGTCTCATAGGTGCCGCTACCCTTGCCGCCGAAGATGCCGGCGATACACATCGGCTCCTCGGCATTGCAGATGCTCAGGTCGTGCTCGCCCAGCGTGTGCTCCTCGCCATCGAGGGTGACAAACCTGGTGCCTTCGGGCTGGGTGCGCACCACAATCTTGTGGCCCTTCACCATGTCGGCATCAAAGCAGTGCATGGGCTGTCCGTAGGCCATCATCACATAGTTGGTGATGTCGACAATATTGTTGATGGGGCGCAGACCGATGGTGCGGAGTTTGTTTTGCAGCCACTCGGGACTCTCCTTCACCTCGCATCCCGTGATGCTCAGACAGGCATAACGCTTGCATGCCTCGGCATTCTCAATCTCCACCTCGATGGGCAGGTCGTGGTTGTCGACAGCGAAAGCGCTGCAGTCGGGGCGATGGAGCGAAGTGGGACAGCCATTCTGCTTGAGATAGGCATAGAGGTCGCGGGCAACACCCCAGTGAGAAAGGGCATCAGCGCGGTTGGCCGTAATGTCGACCTCAATCAGCCAGTCGCTCTCGAGATGAAAATATTCGGCAGCGGGTTGCCCAACAGGTGCATCGTCGGGCAACACAATGATACCATCATGGCTGCTGCCCACACCTATTTCGTCTTCGGCACAGATCATGCCGCAGCTTTCCACTCCGCGGAGCTTTGATTTCTTGATGACAAACTCTTTGTCGCCGTCGTAAAGCACACAGCCCAAATCGGCAACAATCACCTTCTGTCCGGCTGCCACATTCGGTGCGCCGCAAACAATCTGTGAGGGGGTGTCATGACCCAGGTCAACGGTGGTCACATGCAGGTGGTCACTATTGGGATGCAGCTCGCAGGTGAGCACATGACCCACATAGAGTCCCTTCAGGCCGCCCTTGATGCTCTGCACCTCTTCGAGGGCATCCACCTCGAGTCCGGTGGAGGTCAGGGCGTCGCATACTTCCTGTGGCGTGAGGTCAAAATCAACATATTCCTTCAGCCACTTGTACGATATATTCATATTTCGATTTTGATTTAGAATTCCAAATTGTCCGCAAAATTACTACTTTTCCGCCATGTATGCAAATTTTGAACTCTTTTTTTCTGATTAGGTATACAGATTGTATACAGACGTCAGTTTCTGCAGGCACTCACGGATTCATTCATACGACAACCGCCGCTCCCTGCAAAACGGACAGGGAACGGCGGTTGTAAGCGGACTTTGACAAGTATCGTTACCGATGATTATTCGGGAACAGCAAACTTGTCGCCAGTCTGGCGAATCAGTTCGCGTGCATATTTCTCGGGGTAGCCGGGACGTTGCGGACGTGCGCCCAAGCCATAGGGACTGCGCTCGAAACGGCCGTCTTTCTCGGGCTTGACAATCATGTCGTTATACTTCACGATAAGGTAAGTGGCCAACTGCTTCCAGCGAGTGAGCATCTGCTCGGCCTTGTCGGTGGTATAGCGGTTGAGATAGGCCACAGCCTGGGCAGGCGACTGGGCATGGAGACGCTGGGCCTCGGCCTCTACCGAGGGCTGGAGCTGCAGATAGGAAGCATCGAGCGAGTCGCGCACCTGCTGCAGACTGCCAAACATCTGGCTGTAACGGGGATAGACCATGTTGCTCACCCAGTTGCACACCCAATAGGCATTGTCGGAGCTGAAGTTCAGGGCATCGGCACCCGGCGTGTTGTAGCAATGGGGAGCAGTCGTGGTGCAGCAATAGACGGGGGTGAATGCCACCATGTTGGCATCATCATTGCCAAACCACAGCACGCCGCCAATCTCACGGGGCAGCCAGGAACGCATCTGACTCACATAAACAAAGCCTGACTGCTGGGTGCTCACGGGACGCTCGTTGAAATAGCGCTTGCCATCCACCTGGAAAGAAAGAGGCGTGGGGCGGTAAGGCATCTGCCAGATACCACCACCGATATCGGAATCAAGCGCAAAAGGAGTGCCCTCGTAATGGTCGCGCATGCAGCGCTCCATGTCAGCAACACTCAGTTTGCGGTTGGGAACAATCCAAAGGGGCATGGGCTCAGCGCCGGGTTCCTTGCCTGCCGCATAAGCCACATAGCGGTCCATATCCGAAGAGAAATGGTTGAAGAACGACCACACTCGGGCCTCGCAATAGCGGCGACCACCGAAATCAGGAGCAGCGTAGGTGTCGCAGAAACTGAACTCAGCGTCTTTGCCCGTAAACCATCCCTTGGAGCGGGCAAACTTCACCACATTCTTCGATGCCATCACGTTCTCCCGGTCCTTCACATTGAAGGTTCGGATGCGGCTCTGGTTGGCATGGGCACAGATGGCATCATCGGGCACACGCAGTGCCACCCATACCACCTGACGGCTGCCGGCTCCGCAGCCCATCATCTCCATAATCCATGCTTCGTTGGGGTCACAAATGGTGAAGGTCTCGCCCTCGCTGTTGTAGCCATAGGTCTCGGTCAGCGTGGTCATCACGCGGATGGCCTCACGGGCGGTCTTGGAGCGTTGCAGGGCGATATAGATGAGGGAGCCGTAGTCGAGGATGCCGGTTGAATCGACCATCTCTTCGCGACCACCGAAAGTGGTCTCGCCGATGGTCACCTGCCACTCGTTGATGTTGCCAATAACATTGTAGGTCTCTTCGGCTTCGGGAATCTCTCCATGGTGTTTGTTGCTGTCCCAGTCATAGATCTGGCGCATCGTGCCCTTGGCGTGTTTGGCGGCGGGAAAATGGCAGAGGTTCTGGAACATGCCATAGTCGTCGGCACTGTACGAACACATTACAGAACCGTCAACACTGGCCTTCTTGCCCACGATGAAGTTGGTGCATGCCCAGGTGGGCATGGCAGCCACAGCCATTGCTGCCAGCAACAGTCTGCGGCCATGCTTGCAAAAATCCTTTATCATTATGTCATGCGGATTTAGCAGGCCTTGAAACTCATGTCAAGTCCCTTGACCGAATGGGTCAGGGCTCCTACGGAAATGAAATCAACGCCACACTCTGCATAATCGCGGATGGTATCGAAGGTGATACCGCCGCTACTCTCGGTCTCATAGCGTCCGCCCACCAGCTCTACCGCTTTCTTGGTGTCGGCCACCGAGAAGTTGTCGAGCATGATGCGGTCGATGCCGCCGCAATCCATCGCCTGCTGCAGTTCATCGAAATTGCGCACCTCTATCTCAATCTTCAGGTCGAGACCTTTCTCCTTGAGATAGGCGTGGCAACGGTTGATGGCATTGGCAATGCCTCCGGAGAAGTCGACATGGTTGTCCTTGAGCAGAATCATGTCGAAGAGTCCGATACGGTGGTTGCAGCCGCCGCCTATCTTCACGGCCTGCTTCTCGAGCATACGCATGCCGGGAGTGGTCTTGCGGGTATCGAGCACACGGGTACGGGTTCCTTTCAGACGCTCCACATAGCGGTGGGTCATGGTGGCAATACCGCTCATACGCTGCATGATATTGAGCATCAGGCGCTCGGTCTGGAGCAGCGAACGAACCTTGCCCGTCACGACCATCGCCACGTCGCCCTTCTTCACACGGCTGCCGTCGCCCATGAGCACCTCCACCTGCATGGTGGGGTCGAAACGATGAAACACTTCCTTGGCTACTTCCACACCGGCCAGGATGCCGTCTTCCTTGATGAGCAGCCGCGACTTGCCCATGGCATCTTCGGGAATGCAACACAAGGTGGTATGGTCACCATCGCCGATGTCTTCGGCAAAAGACAGGTCGATGAGCCTGTCTGTCAGTTCTTCTACTTTCAACATAATAATATAAGTGATGATAAGTTAATATGATGCTTGATAATAATTGCCTGGTTTTTGATGCTTTATTCAGCACGTCCGTTTGGCGAAGATACTCTGCCACTGGCCACCCTTCCATACCAGCGCAGGAACAGGGCGACAGCTATCAGTAGGATGACGCCCGTAATGGTATAGCCCAACCATAGAGGCAGATGGAACGCCTGGGGCGACACCAGCAGGAAGGACGTGCAGACCATTGTCATGAACAAGGCGGGAACGAGCGTCACGGCAAAGGGCTTGCGCTCGAGCGCCAAATAGACGGTAATCATCCACAACGTGAATACGGAGAGGGTCTGGTTGGACCATCCGAAATATTGCCAGATGACATTGAAACCATCGGGATTCTCAATCTGCCACATCAGGAGGGCAATGCTCACCAGAAACAGCGGAACACTGACCAAGAGACGGCTGCGCATGGTCTTCTGCGACAGATGCAGATAGTCGGCTATGATGAGACGGCAGGAACGGAAAGCGGTGTCACCGCTCGTAATCGGGGCTGCCACCACACCCAGCAGGGCGAGGATGCCACCGGCTATGCCCAACCACTCGTTGCAGACGATATAAACAACCTTGGGGGCTGAGGTGAAGAAACCGCTCTCATGAGCTGCCTCCATCAACTCATATCCGGGAGAGGGATTGCCATAAAAGAAATAGGAGGAAACCGTAGCCCAAACCAGCGCCACCATACCTTCTGTAATCATCGCTCCATAAAAGATGGGACGCCCCAAACGTTCACTCTTCATGCAACGGCCCATCAGGGGCGACTGCGTGGCATGGAAACCACTGATGGCACCACAGGCTATCGTGATGAACAGCGCAGGGAAAATAGGCGACGACTCGGGCACCACAGTCAAAGCCCGGTTGCCCAAACCATCCCACAACTCGGGGATAGAGGGCCACATCAGCAACAGAGTGACCATCAAAGCCAAAGCCATAAACAGCAGCGAGACGGCAAACAGCGGATAGATGCGACCGATAATCTTGTCGACCGGCATCAACGTGGCAATCACATAATAAATGAAGATAAGAATGACCCAGGTGAGGGTGCCGCCACCAAAGAGGGAGAGAATCTCGGCAGGACTGTAGACAAACACAACACCCACCATCACCAGCATGAGCACGGAGAATACCAGCATGAACTGGTGCGTACGTTTGCCGAGATATCGGCCAATGAGTTCGGGCAACCCCACGCCACCATGACGCAGAGAGAGCATACCGCTGAGATAATCGTGAACAGCTCCGGCAAAAATGCAGCCAAACACAATCCACAGATAACTGGCTGGTCCGAACTTGGCTCCCATGATGGCTCCAAAGATAGGACCGGTGCCCGCAATATTGAGAAACTGAATCATAAAGACCTTCCAGTTGGGAAGGACCACGAAATCTACACCGTCGGCCTTGGTCATCGCCGGCGTGGGACGGTCGTCAGGAGCAAAGACACGCTCAATGAAACGGCCGTAGAAAAAATAGCCCAACACAAGGGCCAACATGCTCAATAAAAAGCTTACCATTTCTGTACTTTTGATGTTTGATTCTTTCGTTATGCATGCAAAAGTAACTATTTTTCTTTGAAAATGAAAAAAATAATGATAACTTTGCATCAAAATTGTGAGTTAATGGCTTCTTTACACGATATTCAACACATATTTGGCAGATTTTTCTGCCGTTTAGGCTGCCTCAGCATCATCTTATGCCCCATCACCAACAATGCGGAAACCGTTTCTGGACATCTGCCGAAATATGAGACCAGAGCGGTGTGGCTTACCACCATCGGCGGGCTCGACTGGCCAAAATCCTACAGCCAGTCGGCACGGTCGGAGGCCAAACAAAAAGAGGAACTGTGCTGCATACTCGACAAACTGAAACAAGCAGGCATCAACACCGTTCTCCTGCAGACACGCATACGAGCCACAACCATCTATCCTTCGGCTTTCGAACCCTGGGACGGATGCCTCTCGGGCAAACCCGGCTCTTCGCCCGGCTATGATGCCCTGGAATATGCTATCAACGAATGCCACAAAAGAGGCATGGAACTGCATGCATGGGTGGTGGCCATTCCTGTCGGGAAATGGACCGGAGCAGGATGCCAACGACTCAGAAAAACGCATCCTGAACTGCTTAAACGCATCGGCAATGAGGGATTCATGAACCCCGCCAAACAGGGAACGGCCAACTATATTGCACAGCTCTGCAGCGAAATCACCCGCAACTACGACATCGACGGCATCCACCTCGACTACATCCGCTATCCGGAACAATGGATATTCGGCAAGGCTGAACGCCAACAGGAACAGAAACGAAGAGACTGGGTGACAAACATCGTGAGCCAAACCGCACGCCAGGTGAAGACTCTCAAGCCCTGGGTGAAGATGAGTTGTGCACCCATCGGCAAATACAGCGATCTGCCACGATGCTCCAGCCGCGGCTGGAACGCTTACGCCCGTGGCTGCCAAGACGCACAGCTCTGGACGGAAATGGGATGGATGGATATGCTGCTACCCATGATGTATTTCAGAGACCAGCAGTTCTATCCCTTCCTCTTCGACTGGATACAGAACAGTCACGGACGAACCTTCGCCGCCGGACTGGGAGCGTATATGCTGGCCGAACAGGACTGGCAGTTAGAGGAGTTGACCCGACAGATGGAGGTGTGCCGGCAACAAGGAGCAGGCATCGCCTTCTTCCGTTCTTCCTTTCTCACGGATGATACCAAAGGACTCTATCAGTATACAGCCAACCTCTTCAACAAAGCCCCGGCACTGACACCTCCCATGAAGTGGCAGGAAGGAACAGCCCCATCGGCCCCAACAAATATCCAGGTCGTCCGAACGGACTCGGCCGACTATGTCAGCTGGCAAGCAGCAAGTGACGGCTCAGGCGCACCCAACCTGCTCTACAATGTATATGCCGACACAACTGAGCCAGTGGACTGCCAAAGGGCTGAGCTGCTCGTAGCCACCCGAGTAGGGCAAACACATGTCTGCGTCAGAAGGAAAACGGGCAGCCCTACCCTCTTCTACCATGTGACGGCCCTCAACCGTTATGGCATAGAAAGCAGTACGATGCAAACGGACGACGACACAAACCCAAACAAAGAGACGGCAGACGAGAGAAAAACAAACGCCAACCAACAGCTTCTCCAAAGCATGGAACGGGGGATCCATGAGCCGTATCAGAAACAATGTGACAACCAGGTGCTCGATACAAAACATGTGGTGATTGAATCCGTCGCTGGCAATCTTATCACTATCCTGCCCTGGAACAGGGGAAACATCGACATCCATCAGCTGCCCAACGGCTGCTTCACCATCCGTTCACTCCACAAAAAGGGGGTGAACCACCGATTGGGAAGTTTCATCAAAAAGGGAAACAACATCCGACTCGTCGGACCTACATATTCTTCATTTATTCTCTACAATGGAAAAAATCATTCTCGGCATTGACCCCGGAACCAACATCATGGGCTACGGACTTATCAAAGTGGTGGACAACAAGGCACAAATGCTTACAATGGGCGTCATCGACCTCCGGAAAATGAGCGATGCCTACATGAAACTGGGGCATATCTTCACACGCGTCACCGGTATCATCGACAGTTATCTGCCCGACGAAATGGCCATCGAAGCTCCTTTCTTCGGAAAGAACGTGCAGTCGATGCTCAAACTGGGACGGGCACAGGGAACAGCCATCGCTGCTGCCATCAACCATGGGGTGCCCATTCATGAATATGCACCCATGAAAATCAAAATGGCCATTACCGGACAAGGAGCGGCATCGAAAGAACAAGTGGCTGGCATGCTGCAAAGACTGCTCCATATACAGGAAGACGAAATGGGCAGATTCATGGATGCAACTGATGCCCTCGCTGCCGCCTACTGCCACTATCTGCAGATGGGACGGCCGGAATCGCCCGTCCACTATGGCAGTTGGAAAGACTTCGTCAACAAAAACCAGAACAGAATACAGAAACCCAAATAGATTGATACCTAATTTATATATACCTATTGAATCTGTATTCCATCATATAAAAAAGAAAGAATAGTAATAACAAGGTCAAATATGCAAACCATTATTCGAATAACACAAGGAACTCCCCGAAAAACGGAATGGAGATTGGCCCAGCCCGTCGACTTTGAACTGCATGCCGGTGAACACATCGCCATCATCGGAGCCAACGGAAGCGGCAAATCCATGCTCGTCGACATGATTACAGGCAAACACCCGCTGCTCCACAACCAAGCCGTCTACAATTTTGCACCCAGCACCAAGGAGTATGTAGCCGACAACATCAAACTCGTGGCCTTCAAGGATTCTTACGGCGAAAACAACGCCACCTATTTCCTGCAACAACGATGGAACCAGCAGGAGATGGACGAGGATATCGCCACCGTCGAGGAGGTGCTGAATAGATATGGAGGAAAGGCCGAATCGCTGGGATTCTTCCCCGTTTCTATTCTTCGCTCTCCAATCGTGTTGCTGTCAAGCGGCGAGATGCGCAAACTGGAACTCGCCAAGGCGTTGCTGGCAGAACCCCGGGTGCTCGTCATTGACAATCCGTATATCGGACTAGACGTGCAAGCACGGAAACTGTTGGACGACACACTCCAAGAGATTATACAAACCAAAGATATCCAACTCATCATCGAGGTTGCCAGAAGGGAGGATATACCGCCGTTCATCACACATGTGGTGGAAGTGGAAGACGGCAAGGTTGGCCCCAGCACTCCACGCCAACAGTTTCTCTATCCCCAACAGCAAACGGACCCAACTGATGACCGGGAAGAGGAAAACACAAGCGGGACTCAGTGCGCTATCGATGGCGACGAGTGCATCTGTGAGCATCAGACAGCAGTTTGCAACCATGAAGCAACCCATCACGAACCAGTAATCCAGTTCGACCATGTAAGTATCGTCTATGGTTCCCGAACAATTCTCAACGAACTCTCATGGAACGTTAACCAAGGGGAACACTGGGCACTGAAAGGTCCTAACGGAAGCGGCAAGAGCACCTTGCTCTCACTCGTCTGTGCCGACAACCCACAGGCCTACGCCGCAAACATCTCACTCTTCGGCCACCAAAGGGGAACCGGCGAAAGCATCTGGGACATCAAGAAAAAAATAGGATATGTTTCGCCAGAAATGCACCGAGCCTATAAGCACAACCTGCCCACCATCGACATCGTGGCAAGCGGACTGAAAGATACAGTAGGGCTCTATGTCAGGGCAACAGAGCAGGAACAGCACGACTGCCTGCAATGGATGGAGATATTCGGCATTGCTCCTCTGGCTAACAAACCGTTCCTACAGCTCTCCAGCGGCCAGCAACGATTGGCCCTGCTCGCAAGAGCCTTTGTCAAGAACCCACAACTGCTGATTCTTGACGAACCCCTCCACGGTCTCGATGATGCCAACAGAATAAAAGTGAAGAACATCATTAATGACTACTGCAGCAATCCCTCCAAAACGCTCATTATGGTGAGCCACTACGACAGCGAGCTGCCGTCCTGCATCAACCACACCCTGGTTTTGCAAAAATGATAACAGTGTCAGTAAAGGACAAAAAAAATAAGCTATCCTCACGGACGGCTTATTTTTCTAGGAAAATGATAAATATAGATTAAAATTACTAGTTGTCGAGTGCAAAGGTAGTCATTCTTGGAATAACCTCCAAATATTTGGGCAGCTTTCTTATGTTATTTAACATAAATAAAGCGTTTAAATGCAGAATAAACCTATTATTTAACCATTTAATCACATTTACAAACAAAATAATCACATTAATTCCTTTTCTAATCAGAACGGGATACATCCCATTTTCCGCAGTTCTTCATAGATTCTCTGAATAGGCAATCCCATTACATTGAAGTAACTGCCATGCAATCCTGTCACACCAATATATCCAATCCATTCCTGTATACCGTATGCACCCGCTTTGTCATACGGACGGTAATGGTCAATATAGTAATGAATCTCTTCGTCGCTCAAATCCTTGAAGGTAACATCGGTGGTGACCGAAAAAGCTACCTGATGGTCTGTCGTGGTCAGACAGACACCCGTAATGACCTGATGAGTGGTTCCACTCAAAAGGCGCAGCATTCGATGAGCATCTGATGCATCTGCCGGCTTGCCCAATATCTCACCAGACGCCACAACCACAGTGTCTGCCGTGATTATCAACTCATCGGCAGACATAGTCTGCAAATAGGCAGCGGCCTTTTTTCGGGAGATGTGCAATGGGATAGCCTCTGGCGGCAAATCTGAGGGATAACTCTCATCGATGTCTCCATTCACACGCACCTCAAAAGGAATGCCCAAACCAGAAAGTAGTTCTTTCCGACGTGGCGAATTGCTGGCTAAAAATATTCGATAATTCATACTGATGATTATTTCTTAACGTTTATTCTATACATTCTTGACACTCACCTAAGGTTAAGGGCATCACCAGCCAAAGGCTTTCTCGTCTTCCAGCCATTTTCCCTGTGCCCGCAACACCTGTTCCAATACATCCCGGCCGCAACCGTGGCCACCCTGATATTGGCTCACATAAATGCTGATTGACTTGATTTCATGGCAGGCATCAGAAGGGGAGACTGGACAACCCACTGCCTTCATCACTTCGTAATCTGGAATGTCGTCGCCCATATACATCACTTCCTCGTCTGTCAATCCATACTTCTGCAGATAATCACGATAAACGTGTATTTTCACAGCACTGCGAAGATAGATGTCGGGCACTCCCAATCGTTCATACCGAACCTTGATATTTTCAGTATATGCCCCTGTGATAATGGCAATTTTCAAACCTTGCTTCACTGCCAGTTGAATGGCATAACCATCCTTGATATTGACAGTTCTGAGAGGATCTCCATCGGGAGACAATTGGATAGTCTGGGCACTTAAGACGCCATCAACATCAAAAATGACGGCTTTAATTTTCGACAAATCGTATGGTATCATGTTTGGAATATTTTCTATGGATATTTTGACTCATAAGGTGATATATTTCCTGCCAATAGGGATGTTCTGACAAGAGATCGGACTGCGCACAAATTACATTCTTGTCATAGCGGACAGCTGGTCCCGTTTGCGCCTGCGATGGAGAAAACTCGTGAACCTTTCGGGCTGTTTCATCTATCAAGGGCAACATTACCTCGAAAGGAATGGCATGGATTCTTAGAAGTTCCTCGGCTATGGCATAGCAATGATTGGTGAAATTGCATGCAAAAACTGCTGCCAGATGTAGATATTTCCTTTGCTCTGAGTCGAGTCTGTAAACAGTGCTTCCCAAACTTTCCGCCATCTCTTCCATAATAGTGAGAACACGAGTGTCGCTTCCTTCTACAAAACAAGGAATACGTGAGAAATCCACATCACGTTCTTTAGAGAAGGTCTGCATCGGATAGAAAACTCCATAATGCAGAGCCTCGCCCTGAAACAAATCCATGGGCAAGCTACCAGCCGTGTGAACAAAACATTTGTCTTCCCTCCCATTACATACTTGTGGAATCAGTTCAGCAAGTACGGAATCCTTGACACTCAAGATATACAAATCGGCATTAATCACCAAGTCATCGAGGCGGATAATGGGAACAGCCTGCAAGCATGACGCAAGTGTTACGGCCGACTCCCAGGTTCTGCTATATACTTGCAACACCTCATGTCGTGCCAAGACAAGGGCTTTGCCCAATTGCGTTGCCAACTTTCCGGCACCGATCATTACTATTTTCATCGTTTTATACTTTTGTTTCTATTCTTAGCCAGTTCGTTCATTCACGCCTTTCATTGGCAAATGGTTCCTTTTATGACCATCTCATCTAATCAAAGATGATACCTCTACAAAAATACTCATTTTCATCGACAATAAAGAAGAAAACTGGCAGAAAGTGAAATAATTATCTCTGATTTCTACAATATTCATTAAATTGACACATAAAACCGTATATCATGAAAATAAACTTTTGTTTTTGCGTGCTGATACCAAATTCTCAACAGCAACAGTCACTGCCAGGCATAACATCGTCAAACGATTATCACAGAACTGAAGCAGATGAAAAGAACAGACATTACATTACCCACGTCACTCACGTTATTAACGTCACTCATGTTATTAACGATAATAACGATACTGACGCCACAGACGTGGGAATCGCCATTGAACAGCTACAAGAAAAAAGAGTCCCGGAAACATTGCTGCTTCCGGGACTC
>JAEDMP010000030.1 GCA_016302965.1 Bacteroidaceae bacterium | reverse complement strand
GAGAAAGGAATGGAGAAAGGAATGGAGAAAGGAATGGAGAAAGGAATGGAGAAAGAAAAGATTGAGACAATCAAGCGTCTTCAGTCAAAAGGCTTTGATATTGCCACTATTGCAATTGCCACAGGCATGAGTGAAGACGATGTGAAACAATATTTGTAGGCTATTCAAGTAGCATGATGTAATAACGTATAGTCAAGGTTTTTCATCTTTACAACTTTGAAGGTGTCTTTAATTGACCATCACGATATCTGTCCCAACTGAATACGGCAATCAGTTGGGAACAGAATAGAATGCAGATGATGATATAAACAAATACTTGTTCTATAGTTCTGTCACCTTGATGGCAGTCGCTTGCCATCGGGAGGACAGAGTCCTGTCATCGGGATGACAAAGCGACTGCAGCAGCATGACTGCGACAATTTGGTGCAACTTAACGCTTTATGTAGACTACTTATCGTCTTATTCATAAAACAGGTTGCCAAGATTATTGTTCGTTGCTCATTTACGTTAATGCTACTTGCAGTAACGCAAACGAAAAAAGCCTTCACCCCTCCACCCTTCACTTTTATATAACAGTCACAAATGCAGAGATGTGGATGTTGAAACTTCATGACATGGTCGCTTTGGATGTGTACCGCTTTGTCAGGGGATGTCTGTTGGGGAGGGGAAGGCTGATTATGAGAGTTGAAGGGGTGTGAAAAGGAAAAAACCTTCACTCATTCAATTATCTATGATTCAATCACTTACAAACAAATAACGAAGAGTGAAGGTTTTTCTGGCAAAATTCTCAGCCACTACGCGTTCTTCCTTATTTCTTCTTGGTAGAGATATGGAATGTCTGAGTGGAACGCACGGAACGTGAGGAGGTGTTGGTGGCAGCAGCGCTGCCTCCCTTATAATACTTCAACGCCTCGGGCATCCAACCACGGATGTTCTTGATGCGACTCTCGTCGCTGGGGTGGTCGCTCAAGAGGGAGTAGTTGTTGCCCGTGGCAGCCGACATGCGTTGCCAGAAGGCTACAGCCACCTGCGGGTCATAGCCTGCCATGGCTGCAAAGATGAGTCCCAGATGATCGGCTTCATCCTCCTGCTTGCGCGAATAGGCTGCCGAACCAAACTGCGAACCTATGGAGAAAACGGCCGCACCCAACTGCTGCATACCCGTACTGGTGCCCGATGCCGACAGCACATTGCCCAGCAACTGGGAGCCATACTGCTTGCGCACCTCGTTGCTCAGCCGCTCGGCGGAATGCTTGGCCACGGCATGGGCTATCTCATGCCCCAGCACAACCGCCAGCGATGCCTCATCCCGCGAGACAGGCAGCAAACCCTCATAGACAACAATCTTGCCCCCAGGCATACAGAAAGCATTGATGCTCTTGTCCTGAACGAGGTTGAACTCCCACTGATACTGGGACACCTCGGCACCCATCCCATGGCTGTTGAGATAGGACACCACGGCCTGGGCCAGACGCTGCCCCACCCGCTTCACCATCTCGGTGTTGGCAACATTGGTTGAAGGCTTGGCCTTGGCCATATACTGTTTATACTGCTCATTGCTGAGACTCAGCACCTGCTGGTCGCTTACCAGGATACTCTGTTTGCGGCCCGTAATGGGCACGGTGCCTGTAGTGGCGCAACTTGCCAGCAACGTGACAAGTAGCAGCGGAAAAATCCATTTCATATCAAAAAAAATACTATTTGTTTTATATATCCAATCATATCAGGGCCGCAGCCTCAACAACTGCGAGCCACTCATGCCCGGCTCTCGGCTGTCTATCTGCACAGCATAGACCCCGGCAGGCAGGACAGGCAGCGGAAAACGGTAACTCACGGTGTCTGAACCCGATAACAGCCCGTCGGTCAGACAACGTCCCTGCAGGTCGAAGAAGCGCAGGCGGAACTTCTGACGGGGAGCCCGCTCAAACTGAAGATGGAGTGCACCATCGGAAAGGTCAAAACGTACACCACCTACCGGAGTGCCCGAGATGCCCTCGATGGCATCGATGCCTAAGAGATGGAGCAAACCGAGATAGGCATTGATCTCGCCATGGCCATACTGGTTGTTGGGATAGTCAAGTTCGTCTTCGGGATGACGGGAAGTGAGACGGATGAGGTCAAGTATATCAGTGGGACTAAGGTCGGGACAAGCCTGCAGCCAGAGGGCAATGGCTCCTGCCACTACGGGGGTGGACATGGAGGTGCCGGTATTGCTGTTCCAGGCATAGGTACGACCATGGTAAGTAAAGCGCTCCACATCCGAATCAGTGTCGGAGACATCGGGATTGGCCTCGAGATAGAAACTGTTGTAGGAGGAGACGATATTGCTCCCAGGCGCCATCACATCGGGCTTGATACGGCCATCGATGGTGGGGCCCATCGATGAATAGCCGGCTCTCACACCATCGTTGCGTCCCTTCTGGCTATAGTCTTTATAGATGCCACGATAGTTGGTGAAACCGGTGCGATGGATAGTTGCCCCAACGGCAATGACGGATTCGAAGGCACCGGGATAGAGCATACAACAGCCCGCCTCGGCATCCTTATATCCGGGACGGTCTTCGGCATTGACAAACAGGAGATTGAAACCGCCCGTCCACAGCGATGCCTCGGCATCCGAACCCTTCAGCGTGAGAGCCGTGCGCGGACTACTGTAAAGTCCCGAGGCATTGGTCTCCATCTGCAGCTCCCACACAGCAGCCCCGCCATGACATACGGGCAAGCGCTGCAACGAGAGCCGGAGCCAGGTTTGCCTGTCGGCATGGAGGGTCATCGAGTCGGTAAACAGAGAGGTATCATCCTGAGGGTCAATACGGAACGAGACGGCATGCAGACTGCCGCCAAGGGAGTCGATGGTAGCCACCTTGAACTCAAGCGGTGCGTCAGCGAGGAGGTGCAGCTTGCCCTGTTGCCCAATCATATTGATGACCGAAGAGGCCCGCAACAGACCGCGTGTCTTGGGCAGATAAGAGAGGAAACCGCCCTGGTTGCCGGCCGATGCCACAAGGATTCGCCCCGGACCGACCAGCCGGCTGAGATAGGTACTGTAGAGGCTGTCCTGACGCCAAGTGTCGCTCATATACCCCTCGCTGAAGGAAGCAACACAGGGTTTGCCCTGCGACTGGGCATAGTCGAAAAGATACTTGAAGCCCAAGGCATCGGCGGCGGTCGTAAAGAGATAGCGCTGAAGGGAATCGACCAGCGTGACATTGGAGTTAACGGCATTGCACACGAGACAGAGGTCGCTGCCAGGAGCCATGCCCCGATAGGCAGAGCCGTAGCCCGAACCGGCGGCAATGCCGGCCGTGTGGGTGCCATGGGTCTCCGTCAGTCCGTCAGCCGTATGCTGCACCGCTGCCAGACTCGCAGCATCGGTATAGGTGCGCCCCATAGGTAGACGGCCGGTAGCCATGGTATCGGCGGCGAGCATATCCCAAAGGGAACGGATGCGCAGACGGCCGTCGGCATCGAGGAAGTTGGGATGGGTGAGGTCGAAACCGATGTCCATCACCCCCACCACCACTCCTTCACCATCGAAGGCCTGGGGAAGCCGCCGCCCCTCGTGTACTGCATCGGCTGCAACTATCGTCCGGGTGGTATCCATCTGCAGCGTACAGGGAGCCGATGCCTCGAGACGCTTGACCATCGGCGAACCGGCCACCCGTTCCAGACTATCGACGGGAAGAAGCACGATGAAGAGATCACCGCGCTGGTCATAGACGGTGCCGCTATACGACTGCAACAGGCTGTCGCCCCGCTGCTCGTCGGCACAGACGAACACCAGGGTCTTGGCTTGGGGACTGCTGCCAGCGCTCCGCATGACCGCAGCCGAGAGGCTGCCCCTATGTTCCAACAGCATCCGCTGAAGGAAGGGCGACAACTTGGACGAGAGTCCCTTGCGGGCCGGAGCACTGATGACAGGGATCATCAGCAGGGTGGCGAGAAGCCAAGCGGGAGAGAATCTTTTCATGACGGTTGCGTTTGATTTGCCTACAAAGATAAGGCAAATGAGCGGAATAGCAAAACAAATCGAAACAAAATTCGAAACATCGGTCATTATCCTGCCTGCAAGACGGCAAAGAGGGGCATCTCCGACATGGACGATGCCCCTCTGATAAGGATAATACTGCTGTATGGACAGCGATGGATTTTACTTGTTCAAACCACGGTTCTCAAGAGTGGCGTTGAGCAGCCGCTCGTACTTCTGATACTGTTTGCCCGTGAGCACATAGCTCATGTATTTCAGATCCTTGTTGACGGCTTTCTCAACCAGGCCCTTCTGGTCATCTTTGTGAGACTGCGAAGCAATCATCATCTCGCCACAGAAGGTGCGGTGGATGTCGGCCACGGTTTCCATCTGGTCAAAGGTAAGCCCCAGTGCTTCACCCAATTTGCGGATATTGAGACTCATGTCATACACATTGGCCACATTCACACGGTTGGCATTCTCGTTCTCGGCAAATGCTGTAGTCATGCTCAGCATTGCAAACATTACTAATACAATCTTTTTCATTTTTGTTACCCTTTCTTTTTACTTTTAAACTAACTAATCAATCTTGTCTTGTCTCTTGTTTTTGTCTGTTGTCATTTGTCTTTTGACGCTGCAAAGGTAGAACTTTTCCTGATTACCCACAAGATTTTCGAGAAGATTGTGTGCGCAAACAGACCTTTTGTTGACCTAAGTCAAAGAATAATGGGGTTTTTGATTTTTTCATGAAAAAGAAACAAAAGAAAGGCTTTTTGTAGGCTTTTACAGCTTTTTCCGAAGAAAATGGTGGGATTTTGGGCTTTTTTGCTTACCTTTGCAGGACTTTAATAGTATAAACCTATTTTATATATATAACAAAGAAAGAAAACAATGGAACAGAACCAGAATCTCTTCGTAGCCGTTAACTACAAACTCTACACCGTGGAAAACGGACAGGCAGAACTCGTGGAAGAAGCACCCGCCGAAAAACCCTTCCAGTTTATCAGTGGCTTCGGCATCACTCTCGACAGTTTTGAACAGCAGATACTGAAACTGGAAAAGGGAGCTGACTTCAACTTCGAACTCACCTCCGAACAAGCCTACGGACAGGCCGAAGCTGAGCGCATCATCGACCTCGAACGCAGTATCTTCAACGTGAACGGACAGTTTGACAGCCAGCATATCTTCGAGGGAGCCATCGTGCCGCTGAAGAATGAAGACGGCAACTTATTCTACGGAAGGGTGCTGCTGGTGGGCGAAGAAAAGGTCAGAATCGACCTCAACCATCCCCTGGCCGGCAAGACCCTGAGATTTGAAGGTCACGTCATAGAGAAACGCGAAGCTACCAACCAGGAGATTTCAAAACTCATCGAACAGCTCAGCCAAGACCACTGCGGATGTGGTGACTGCGGAGACTGCGGTGGCGACTGTGGCGACAACGAGGGCGGCTGCGGTTGTGGCTGCGGACACTGCCACTAAGTACCAACGACGGACACCCTCTCATCCAATCATTCAACCCATCACATCATGCGAAACTCATTTGGCAACCTTTTCACCCTCACCACCTTTGGAGAAAGCCACGGACCCGCCGTGGGTGGGGTGGTCGACGGAATGCCGGCTGGCATCGACATAGACCTCGACTTCATACAGAACGAACTGAACAGAAGAAGACCCGGGCAGAGCGCCATCACCACCAGCCGGAAAGAGGCTGATCAGGTGGAGCTGCTCAGTGGGGTGTTTGAGGGAAAATCGACCGGATGCCCCATCGGATTCATCGTGCGCAACACCAACCAGCACTCCCAGGATTATGAGAACATGAGAGGGCTGTTCAGGCCCTCACACGCCGACCTGACCTATTACCATAAATATGGAGTGAGAGACCACCGGGGGGGCGGACGCTCATCGGCCCGAATCACCATCAGCCGATGCGTGGCGGGCGCACTGGCCAAGCTGGCACTCAGACAGCTCGGTGTGAGCATCACGGCCTATACCTCACAAGTGGGACACATCACGCTGGAACATGACTATCACCACTATGACCTCGGACTGACGGAGACCAACGCTGTGAGATGTCCCGACACAGCCAAAGCAAAGGAGATGGAGGCTCTCATCAGTGAGGTGAAAGCACAGGGAGACACCATCGGCGGCATCATCACCTGTGTGGTAAAAGGATGCCCCAAAGGACTGGGAGAACCGGAGTTTGACAAGCTGCACGCCGCTCTGGGACGTGCCATGCTGAGCATCAACGCCGTGAAGGGATTTGAATATGGAGAGGGATTTGCTGGCGTGACGGCAAGAGGCTCGGAACAGAATGACGTGTTCGTAGCAAACGCCGAAAGAAACAGTTCTGCCAGCAACAGAACAGATGGCATACATACGCTGACCAACCGCAGCGGTGGTATTCAAGGGGGCATCAGCAACGGAGAGGACATCTCTTTCAGGGTGGCGTTCAAACCGGTAGCTACCCTACTCATGGAACAACAAACGGTAGACATGCAGGGAAACGCCACCACGCTCAAAGCCAAAGGAAGACATGACCCCTGTGTGTTGCCCAGAGCAGTACCCATCGTTGAAGCCATGGCTGCCATGACTATTTTGGACTATTTTCTGCTCAATAAGGCCATTGAAATGTAAAAAAATCCAAAATATAGGCATTTTAGAAAAATATTCGAGAAAAATGCTTGTTGGTAAATAATTAATTTGTATCTTTGCATTGCTATAGGAGGGTTTGTGATAAATCCTGCATACGCTTTAGTTAAGTCTAGTTTAGTTTTTGTGTTGGTTGAGGGCTGGTTTTTGCCAGCCCTCAAATTTTGTGTCCACTTTTCATCGGCTGAGAGCCGGGAGCACCTGGTTGACATGTTGCTCGCGATGGACTACATGCACCTCAACCCCAAACTTCTCATGGATATGTTCAGCCAGATGCTGGGCACTGTAGACGCTACGGTGCTGACCACCCGTACAGCCAAACGAGAACATGAGCGAGGTGAAGCCGCGCTGAATGTAACGGCGCACATGGGCATCAGCCAACTTATAGACGCTGTCGAGGAAGGTGAGAATCTCACCGTCGTCTTCCAGGAAACGGATGACCGGCTCGTCCAGACCCGTGAGTTGCTTGTAGGGCTCGTAACGACCAGGGTTATGGGTGCTACGGCAGTCGAACACATAGCCTCCGCCATTGCCCGACTCATCCTCAGGAATGCCCTTGCGGTAAGAGAAACTGTAGACTCGTACCACCAAAGGACCTTTGCCGTCATACTTGGAGAAGGTGGCAGGTCCATCCATGGGATGGGCATGGTAGATGTTGCTCGGGGCAGTGCGATAGCCGTCGGAACGATTGATAGCCGGCTGTTCGATACAGGCGAAACGGGGCATCTCGGTGAGACGGCGCAGCATGTCGACCAGATAAGGATAGGGGAAGCAGTCGAGCTGGAGCAGTTCGCGCAGGTTCTGGATGGCAGGGGGGATGGAATCGATGAAGTGGCGCTTCTGTTCGAAATAGCCACGGAAGCCATAGGCACCCAACACCTGCAGCGTGCGGAAGAGCACAAACTGACTCAGACGGTCGACAAAATGGCGCACAGAGGGAACCTCACGGTACTGTTTGAGCGATTCGTAGTACTCGTAAACCAGTTCACGACGTAGTTTGTGGGGATATTTGGCGGATGCCTGCCAAAGGAAGGAGGCCAGGTCGTAATAGTAGGGACCCTTGCGTCCGCCCTGATAATCGATGAAGTAGGGATGGCCGGAACGGTCGAGCATAACATTGCGCGCCTGGAAGTCGCGATAGAGGAAACTGTCCGACTTCTCAGAGGTCAGCTCCTTGGCAAAGAGGTGGAAGTTGGCTTCGAGCTTGAGTTCATGGAAGTCGAGGTCGGTGGCCTTCAGGAAACAGTACTTGAAGTAGTTGAGATCGAAAAGCACGCTGTTGACATCAAACTCAGGCTGGGGATAGCACTGGCCGAAGTCGAGCCCTCGGGCACCACGAATCTGGATATGGGGCAACTCACGGATGGTGCGCTTCAGCAGTTCCTTCTCCTCCACATTATACCGGCCACCGGCCGCACGGCCGCCCGACAAGGCATCGAAGAGCGACTGCTCACCAAGGTCGGTCTGAAGATAGCGCAACTGGTCGGCATCGACAGCCAGAATCTCGGGTACAGGCAGACGGCATGCCGTAAAATGGCGGGTGAGATAGATGAAGGCGTGGTTCTCGTCGCGGCTGGTTCCCACCACGCCCACCACCGTGTGGCCCTGGGCATCAGCCATGCGATAATAACTCCGGTTGCTGCCGGCACCGGGCAGTTTCACAACACGGGCAGGCTTGGAGCCTGCCCACTGCTGGTATAGATTGAGAAGTTTTTCCATAAATGAGAATAATTCTGCTGGATAACTGCCGCTCAGAACTGCTCCAAAATACGGATGCGTTCCTGAGTGGAGGGATGAGTACTGAACAAAGAATTGACAAAACTCATCACACCCTCGGAGAAGGCCTGGGGATGGATGATATAGAGCTGGGCGATATCTTCACGGTCTACATGACCCAAACCCGGATCGCCAGAAATCTTGCGGAGGGCTGAGGCTAAGGCACGGGGATTGCCACAGAGCTCAGCACCGCCAGCATCGGCCATGAACTCACGCTTGCGCGAGATGGCAAAACGGGTGAGCAGGGTGAAGAAATAGGCCACCGCACTGCAGAGGAATCCCACAAGCAGGATGACAATCATGGACACGCCATTGCCCTTGCCCTCATCGTCGCGACGACTACCTCCACCAAACCACATCGCATGGTACATCATCCTGACCACCATGCTCATTACGGCCGAGATGATGCCCACGAAGATGATGCTCGTAATGAGCAGACGGGTGTCACGGTTGCGGATATGGGTAAGTTCATGGGCCAACACGCCGGCCAACTCGTCATCGTTGAGAAACTGGAGAAGACCGGTGGTAACGGTCACTGTATAGCTGCTCTTGCTGATGCCACTTGCAAAAGCGTTGAGCTGGTGATCATCAATGACATTGATTTTGGGCATGTCCATGCCACAGGTCATACAGAGATTCTCCACGATGTTATAGACTCGGGGATTCTCCCGACGCGACAGGGAGTGAGCTCCCGTGGCCTGCTGGATCATGGAGGTGTTGGCAAAATAGGCAATGAGGAACCATACGCCCACCCCGAGGATTACCCAGGGGATGGTGGAAAGGAAATAGCCATTGACCACCTCTACGTCAAGTTGGTTGACCATATTGCCATGGGCATCATAATAATAGGTGCCAAGATAATTGACCAGGGCCAGGAAAATCCATATCGTGCCGAGGATGATGAGAGGGAACATCAAGAGCAACAACACGCTCAGCATATTGTTGCGCCTGATTTGGGTATACATTCCAACGTATTTCATGCTGTATAGAAGGCAAAGTTATGCAGAAAGCATCAGAACTGAACCTCGGGAGCCTTGTCCAAGGCGGCACGGTCGGCCTGCGGAATCTCAAACATGGGTTCCTTGCTGAAACCAAACATCCTGGCAAAGAGATTGGAGGGGAAGGTCTGCACGGCATTGTTCAGTTCCTTGGTGGTGGAGTTGAAGAAGCGGCGGGTGGCAGCCAGCTTGTTCTCCACATCAGCAATCTCACCCTGCAACTGCAGGAAATTCTGGTTGGCCTTGAGCTCGGGATAAGCCTCCAACGACACCTTCAAACCGGAGAGGGCACTGCTCAGCAGGTTCTCGGCCTGGATCTTGTCGTTGATGCCTGTAGCGCTGATGGCGGCGGCACGTGCTTCGGTAACCTTCATCAACACCTCTTTCTCATGGGTGGCATAGCCCTTGACAGTGGCTACCAACTGGGGGATGAGGTCGTGACGCTGTTTGAGCTGCACATCGATGTTGGCAAAAGCATTCTCACGGTTGTTACGCAGTTTCACCAGATTGTTGTAGATGCTTACTGCCCAGATAGCAAGAACCACGACTACAACCAACAGGATAATTGTACTTGTTGACATAATTTTCTTTTGTTTGGGGTTAATAACTCTTTGTACGGACAGCCTATAGCAGCCGACCATTACGTTTTTTCATGAAAAATATACACAAAGGTAATACCATTCCGCGACTTGCCGATATCTTTTAACAAGATTTATTGAACATTCAAAATCATAGGCAAAAAACGGAGATAAACCGGGCTGAAGTTGCTGACAGATTGTCATTGACCGGATTCCGGCTCCTTGAGTACAGGCAATGAAATGCCATAGCGGACAGCCAGAAAACGGATGGCACAGACCACGACGAAACCGACTACAGAACAGAGTTCGACAGAAACACCGATATGGTCGAGCAACCAATAGGCCAGTCCACCGGCAACTGCGGCCATGGCATATATCTCACGGTGAAAGATGACGGGTTCATTGTTGAGCAGCACATCACGGATGACACCACCGGCAGCTCCGGTAATACAGCCCATGATAATGGCCACCCAATAGGGTTGGCCGAAGACAAGACTTTTCTGGATGCCGGCCACAGTGAACAGAGCCAGACCCAAGGTGTCGAACACAAACCAGGCGTTCTGAAGACGCTCCATGCGGCGCGAGAAACAAACCACCAGCAACAGGGCGAGGGCTGTGCACAGCAGATAGAAAGGATTAGTCATCCAGAAGGGAGTGGTACCCAGCATAAGGTCGCGGATGGTGCCACCACCGATGGCCACCGCCACACCACAGACATAACCGCCAAACCAATCGAAATGTTTGGCAGCGGCATGACGGATGCCAGAGATGGCAAAGGCAAAAGTGCCCAAAAACTCAAGCACCTGAAGGATGGTGGAAAAACTATCCATTGGGCTACAACGAGTTGACCGGACTACCAGACAAGAAGGCACCCAGATTGCCCACCGCAATGTTCATTAGTCGCTGACGGGCTTCAAACGTGGCCCAAGCTATATGGGGAGTGATAAAGGCATTGGGCCGAGCAAACAGAGGATTGTCGGCACGGGGAGGCTCCTGCTCCATCACATCACTGCCATAGCCAGAGAGCAGCTCGCTTTCCAAGGCTTCGGCCACAGCCTGTTCATCCACCAACGGACCGCGTCCGAGATTAATCAGGATGGAGCCATGTTTCATCTTGGACAGGGTAGAACGATTGATGAGATGATGGGTGGTGGGGGTGAGCGGACAATGAAGAGTGAGAACATCACTGATGGCCAAAAGACCGTCGAGCGTGGTCTTCTGGATGCCTGCAGGAAGCTCGGCGGCGTTCTTGCTGGTCAGGGCAAACACATCCATACCAAACTCATGAGCGATACGGGCCACCTTCATGCCTATATTTCCCAAACCAACCACTCCCAAGGTCTTGCCGGCAAGTTCAGGAAGGGGAGTGTCCCAATAACAAAAGTCGGGATTGGACGACCAGCGCTTCTCCTCACGTACGGAATGGGCATAATGTCCCACCCGGTTGGTGATATTGAGGATATGGGCGAAGGTCATCTGAGCCACACTGTCGGTGCTGTAGGCGGGGATATTGGTGACGGTAATGCCGCGACTATGGGCTGCATTGATGTCGATGATATTATAGCCAGTAGCCAATACTCCGATATATTTCAAGCGGGGAAGACGTGCCATCAGGGCATCGTCGATGGTCACCTTGTTGGTGATAATGATATCTGCATCTTGGGCACGATCCACCACATCGGCAGAGGCGGTACGGTCGTAGACGGTCACCTCTCCATATTGTCTGAATCCATCCCAGGAGAGATCTCCGGGATTGAGACAATAGCCGTCCAATACAACAATCTTTTTCATTTCTTTCTTCATCTTTTTTATCTTCATTTAATCTTCATATTCATCTATATGTCTTTCAGTGAGGGGGCGCTCATCTGCGTTTCATCTTCTGTTCGGCAGGGTTGTCCTGAGCCTCCCACAGACGCTGACCCACCAGAGCATCAGGCAAATACTGCTGCTCCACATAATGGCCGGGATAGTCGTGGGGATAGAGGTAGCCGTCGTGATAACCCAATTGCTGCATGAGCTGGGTAGGGGCATTGCGGAGATGAAGGGGTACAGGCTGGTTGCCCGTAGCACGAACCACCTCGAGGGCTTTGTTGATGCCGAGATAGGCGGAGTTGCTCTTGGCACTGGTGGCAAGATAGACCGTAGCCTCAGCCAGAGGGATACGTCCTTCGGGCCAACCGATCTTGGCCACCGCATCAAAGGCGGCATTGGCCAACAACAGGGCATTGGGATTGGCCAGACCGATATCCTCAGAGGCACTGATGACCAAACGGCGAGCAATGAACTTGGGGTCTTCGCCCCCCTCAATCATGCGCGCCAACCAGTAGAGAGCTGCATCAGGGTCGCTGCCCCGGATGCTCTTGATGAAGGCTGAGATGACATCATAGTGCATCTCGCCGTCTTTGTCGTAGGCCAAGGGATTCTGCTGAAGACGAGCCACCACCAGCTCATCGGTGATGACCACCGACGGACCGCTCTCAGCCTCGACCACCAGCTCAAGGATATTCATGAGCTTGCGGGCATCGCCACCGCTATATCGCAACAGGGCACCCGTCTCACGAAGTTCAACGGAACGCCGCTTCAATTCCACATCTTCGGTGACAGCACGATGAAGCAACTGCAACAGATCTTCTTGCTCCAAAGATTTCAACACATAAAGCTGGCAACGAGAGAGCAACGGACGGATGACCTCGAAAGAAGGGTTCTCGGTGGTGGCACCAATCAGCGTGACGATGCCACGCTCCACGGCACCCAGCAGTGAGTCTTGCTGAGACTTGCTGAAACGATGAATCTCATCGATGAACAGGATGGGAGAAGCCTCGTTGAAGAAACGACCCTTCTGGGCCTTGTCGATGACCTCCCGGACATCCTTTACGCCACTGGTCACCGCACTGAGCGTATAAAAAGGGGTCTCCATCCGATGGGCGATGATCTGGGCCAGTGTGGTCTTGCCCACACCAGGAGGTCCCCAAAGGATGAAAGAGGAGATGCGACCGGCATCGATCATACGACGCAAAACGGCCCCTTCTCCCACCAAATGACGCTGGCCGATATACTCATCGAGAGTTGTCGGACGCATTCGTTCTGCTAACGGTTTTGACATATCAGATGCAAAGGTAGCACTTTTTGTTGAACAAAGTGGTATCTGGAAGAAAAAATAAAAAAGATTTTTTTGTTTCTTGATGTATTTACGCTATCTTTGCAGACTGAAAGACGATTCATTACACGAAAATTCAAAATTATCAAATAATATGAAAGAAAACGGAACACAAAAAGCGCTCACACTGAAAGCGCTCAACAAAAACAACGTATGGGATGTGGACGAGAATGAAATCCTTAAAATGTGGGAAGCCGCATTTAAAGATCCCGAAACAAAAGAGAACATGAAGCACTATGCAGACATCATCAGAACGGCTTTCACCATCGAAGAGGTGGCCGAACTGACCAAGACGGCCAAAGCTCAATACGAGAAACTCGGATATAAAGTGGCTACGGTCAAGATGGGGGATGAAAGAAAGGTAATCTGGGCTATCAGAAAAAGGCCCATCGTAAGGGTGACTGACCTCACCTACGAAAACATCCACCATATCACGGCCGCCAAACTGCTTGAGGTGATTGAACGCAACTTCGGAGGCGGATGGGAATCGCTCTCACAAAGCATTCAGGATATCATCGAGAGCGGATTTGACATTTCCACCACTACCCTGCCCCAAAACAGACTGCACAAACCGGGAGGTCTCTATGAGAAAAAGGTGGCTGACGGTTTTGATGTGCTCGAAATAGCCAAAGGAACATGGGTAGAGGCTATCTTTGCCAAAGTGAAACCCCTGGCAGAGAAACCCAGACTTACCATACAGAACTCGTTCAACGAAGATGAGATTCCGGATGATGACGACTACAACAAGCCCGATGAAGACGAGGAGGAGGAGATGGAAATACCCACCGACTTCTCGGATGACCTCAACGAGGATACCTACCGTACTACTTTCGAGATTGAGGCCGATCCTGACGAAGAGGCAGAGAACCTCTCGGATGACCTGTAAACACAAAACCGCCAAACGGAAATCGAATCATTTGAACCAAATCTTTTGACCTATGACACATATACCTAATGAATTTTGGCTCGTGCCTATCGCATCGATGGCGGCACTGAGTATGGCCTGGTTCTTCTTCAAACAGATGATGGGAGAAGACGAGGGAACGGAGAGAATGAAAGAAATTGCCCTGCACGTGAGACGTGGAGCCATGGCTTATCTGAAACAGCAGTATAAGGTAGTGGGCATAGTGTTTGTGGTGTTGGCCATCGTGTTCTCTTTCATGGCATACGTACTTCATGTGCAGAATCCATGGGTTCCCTTCGCCTTCCTTACGGGAGGGTTCTTCTCTGGACTCGCCGGATTCTTTGGCATGAAGACTGCTACTTATGCCTCGGCCAGAACTGCCAATGCAGCAAGAAAAAGTCTGGACAAGGGACTGAAGGTGGCTTTCAGAAGCGGTGCCGTTATGGGACTGGTGGTAGTGGGCCTCGGACTGCTCGACATCGCACTCTGGTTTGTGGCTCTGAGCTATTTCTATGGCAATGACGACATGGCGCTGGTCACCATCACCACCACCATGCTGACCTTTGGTATGGGTGCCTCGACACAGGCGTTGTTTGCACGCGTTGGAGGTGGTATATACACCAAAGCTGCTGACGTGGGCGCTGACCTCGTGGGAAAGGTAGAAGCCAACATCCCCGAAGATGACCCCAGAAATCCCGCCACCATTGCCGACAATGTAGGCGACAATGTAGGCGACGTGGCCGGTATGGGAGCTGACCTCTATGAGAGCTATTGCGGCAGCATTCTCAGTACGGCTGCTTTGGGGGCAACGGCTTTTGCCATGAATCCTGCTATGCAGATGAAGGCTGTCATCGCTCCAATGATGATTGCGTCGGTGGGTATCTTCCTTTCGCTCATCGGCATCTTCCTCGTGCGAACCAAAGAGGGAGCTACCATGAGAGATTTGCTCCACTCCCTGGGACTGGGCACAAACGTGTCGGCGGTTCTCATCGCCATCGCATCGTTCGTGATTCTCTATCTGCTGCAGATTGACAACTGGCTGGGTGTCTCGTTCTCCGTATTGACGGGGTTGGCAGCAGGTGTCATCATCGGACAGGCTACTGAATATTATACGAGCCAGAGCTATAAACCAACCCAACAAATTGCAGAGTCATCACAGACAGGATCTGCCACTGTCATCATCAAGGGTATCGGAACGGGAATGATCTCGACCATGGTTCCTGTGGTGACCATCTCGGTGGCCATCATGCTGAGTTATCTCTGCGCCAACGGTTTCGTGCTCGACATGAACGCTGCCAGTATCTCGTCGGGACTCTATGGCATTGGTATCGCTGCTGTGGGTATGCTCTCTACATTGGGCATTACGCTGGCAACAGACGCTTACGGCCCCATCGCCGACAATGCAGGCGGCAATGCAGAGATGAGCGAGCTGGGCGAAGAAGTGAGACACAGAACAGATGCTCTTGACGCACTCGGAAATACAACGGCTGCTACGGGCAAGGGATTTGCTATCGGTAGTGCTGCTCTGACAGCACTGGCGCTACTGGCCTCATACGTTGAGGAAATCAAGATTGCCATGGTTAGGGCTGTTGAAGAAGGACAGACATTCCTTTATGCCAATGGAGAGATATTCAATCCAGCTGTGGCAAACATGAATGATTTCATGGCGTATTTCCAGGTGACACTGATGAACCCCAAGGTGCTGGTGGGTGCCTTTATCGGCGGTATGGCAGCCTTCCTCTTCTGTGGACTGACCATGGGAGCCGTAGGACGTGCTGCCCAAACCATGGTTGAGGAGGTTCGTCGACAGTTCAGGGAAATCAAGGGAATTCTGGAAGGAAAAGCAACACCTGATTATGGACGATGCGTAGCCATCAGTACGCGTTCGGCACAGAAGGAGATGATTTTCCCCAGTCTGCTGGCCATTCTGATTCCTATTGTCGTGGGACTGCTGCTGGGTGTGGCAGGTGTGATGGGACTGCTCGTGGGCGGTCTGACGGCTGGCTTTACGCTCGCTGTTTTCATGGCCAACTCGGGCGGTGCTTGGGATAATGCCAAGAAGATGGTGGAAGAAGGTAACTTTGGTGGAAAGGGTTCGGCATGCCACAAGGCTACCATCGTGGGTGACACGGTAGGTGACCCCTTCAAAGATACATCCGGTCCCTCACTGAACATTCTTATCAAACTAATGTCGATGGTCAGCATCGTGATGGCCGGACTGACCGTGGCCTTCGCCTGATAGGTATCTGATGTGATGCAGATATATTCTCGCCAGACAAGACCTCATACGATAATAGGCAGACTCATTGCATCATTCGTCAATGAATCTGCCTATTATCGTTTTTTTGTGACTATTTATAATAGCGCGTATATATAATTAGGTGTAAACAATCGGGGCACTAAATCAAGCCAGAGTTATCGTTTCTTCTTCCACTGCAGCTTGGGAATCTTGATTTTTTGGCCCTCTCGCAGCGGAGTGGAGGCAGTAATGTCATTGTACACCTCAATATAACATTCCATGCCCTCACCTAAGGTGCGACGCGAAAGACGGGAAAGGGTCTCCCCTGCCCTCACTGTCTCTTCATGGTCGAACCCCACAATGCGATAGGCACCGGTACGCACTCTGACATCCTTGGCTGCATAGTCTATCTCTGCCGTTGCAGGGGTGGATGAAACTGATTTATGGGCTATGGTGCTGTCTGAAGGAGTAGCTGGAGCTACTGGCGTGGACGGGGTATCGGAGGAGGAAACAACTTTTGCCGACGAATCAGAAACAGATGAAGCCAGGAATACGGCGGGCTTGACCGATTGCTGCTTCTGGTCAACCAACGTGCCTGCTGACTGATTGGCATCACGCTGGATGTAATAGGAGGTAGTCTCCTGGACACCATAATAATAGCCTCCCAAAGCAGCAAGCACAATAAGAACCAAGGACAAGACAGAGAACAACAGCCATTTCCAGGCCTGGGAACCTGACTGCACATCTTCGCATTCCTCTGTTTCTTCTTCCCGTTGTTGTTCGCCAACCTCTTCTACAGCAATGTTTTCTGCCGGATCGGCTTGTATTTCAACTACGGTGTTTGCTGCTTCAGAGGCTGTTTCTGATACTTTTTCTGATATTACTTCGGCCCAAGCCAGTCCTGAAGTTGCTTCTGTCAAAGTCAGTTCTGGCAATACCTCTACAACTGTATCAGCTACATCATCATATGGTTCTTCGATAGGGGTAGCGTCTTCCTCTGATGGGCCAACTGGCCCAACAGATTCACTGGATTCAAGGATACCAGCCCTCTCCAGAAGAGAACGTTGAGGAGCAGAGACGGATAAAGGAGACGGCTTCTGCGACGGCTGGTCGGTCGATTCAGGAGTGTCAGCAGGGAGGGATGATACTGCATCGGACTCTACGGACAGGGAGGGGTGTGCCTCTTCGTCAACAGAATCAGGCAGACGGTCATCGTCGGATTGATCGTCTGCAGAAGAAGACAAATCTTCAAACTCAACCCCCTCATTCAGGATGACAGTCTCAAACTGGGAGAAGGGTTTGTTGACCAATTCCTTCATCGTGTTGTCGGGAGTAAAGGTTATCTTGGAATGACCATCTATCAGCACGCGTTCACCCGTATTCACATTCACACTCGAGCGAGCCTCGACACCAATAATCTTGAAGGTACCCAAACCACGCACCTTAACCTGCTGGTCGGTCTCCAATCCCTGACGGATAACATCGAAGATAGCAGAAACGAAAGCCTCTGCCTCCTTGGCAGAAAGTTTGTTCTTCTTCACCAAAACAGTGGCAATATCACTCAATGTCAGTTTCTCCATTGTTCTTTCCTCCTTTCTTCACCTTTGCTTTCCAAGAACTGATGGGACGGAATCCCAATACGAGTTTGGGAGGTACCAACATGCGCTGACCCGATACGGGATTGACGATGATGCGCTCCAGCTTCTTTTTAATCTCGAAATTGCCAAAGTTGGGAACAGCCAATGCTCCACCCTCCTGAAAATGGTCGCTCATGGCATTGAGCACATTGGTTACCATCTTCTGGGTGTCAGACTGTGAATAACCCAAACGTTGGGATAACTCTGAGATAAACTCTTTATTGTTCATGCTTTCTTGATTTACAGGGGGATGAGGCTATGCTTCCATACAGGTCGAACTCGTCGGCATCTGTAATCAGAACTGGATAATAATGGCCTGATGACAAGGAACCCTCAGAGACGGGTATCAGCACTTCAGGGTCGACCTCGGGGGAACTATATTCGCTGCGACCCACATAGTAATCGCCTTCCTGACGGTCAATCACAACCTTTAGCGTCTGGCCTACCTTTCTGCCCTGAACCTCGACACTAATCTCCTGCTGCAAAGCCATCAAATCAGAAAGTCGACGCTCTTTCACCTCACTTGGCACATCATCCGTATAGAGACGGGCTGAGGGCGTTCCTTCCTCTTCTGAATAGGCAAAAGCACCCATGCGCTCAAATTTGGCCCAACGTACAAAATCCATCAACTGGCGGAAGTCATCATCGGTTTCACCAGGGAAGCCCACCATCAGAGTGGTGCGAAGATGGATGCCTGGCACTTCGCGACGAATCCGGTCAACCAACTCATAGGTCTCTGCCTTGCTGATATGACGCTGCATACGCTGCAAAACCGGATCAGAGATATGTTGAAGTGCGATGTCAAGGTACTTGCAGACCTGAGGATGCTCGCGCATCACCCGCAATAAATCCCAAGGGAAATGGGTGGGATAAGCGTAGTGAAGACGTATCCACTCCACACCGGGTATGGAAGCCATGCGCTCTACCAACTCGGCAATATGCTGACGACCGTCAATATCAATACCATAATAGGTCAGTTCCTGGGCTATCACTTGAAACTCACGCGTTCCGCCAGCTACCAACCGACGAACTTCATCGAGGATATCATCCATCTGACGACTGACATGCCGCCCCGTCATGATGGGGATGGCGCAATAGGCACAATGACGGTCGCAACCCTCGCTAATCTTGATATAGGCATAATGGTGGGGAGTGGTCAGATGGCGACACCCCTCACAGGTCTGGACTTCGTGCTCGTCAGCAACGGCCAAATCTGAAAGCAACTGACGGAAATTGAACTTCCCGTAATATTTGTCTACCTGAGGAATCTCCTTCTGAAGGTCTTGCTGGTAACGCTGGGATAGGCATCCCATCACATAAAGTCTGCGGATACGACCTTCCTCCTTGGCCTGGGCAAATTCCAGGATTGTGTCGATGCTCTCCTGCTTGGCATCTTCGATGAATCCACAGGTATTGATGACCACAATCTCTCCCTCGGGATGATCGCTGTCATGAGTACACTGGTAACCGTAACGCTCAAACAACCCCATCAACGTCTCACTGTCAACGAGGTTCTTGGAGCATCCCATGGTGATAATATCTACCGTATTCTTTTTCACGCTTCTGTTCCTTGCTTGATTCTATTGAAGTGGGGATGTCGATGGATGTGGTCCCCCCTGCTACCACTTGTAGCCCTTTCTACGAAAATTTGGGCCGGACACAACTATTGGTAACGCACTACTCTCTGTTACTTGAAGAGAGAATCAACAAACTGACGGTTGTTGAACAACTGCAGGTCTTCCATACCCTCGCCCAAACCGATGTACTTCACAGGCACCTTCAATTGGTCACTGATGCCAATGACCACACCTCCCTTGGCTGTACCATCGAGTTTTGTGATGGCCAATGAGGTGATTTGGGTGACGGCAGAGAACTGCTTGGCCTGCTCAAATGCGTTTTGTCCGGTACTGCCATCCAAGACGAGCAACACTTCATCTGGAGCTTCAGGAAGCACTTTTTTCATCACATCCTTGATCTTCTTCAACTCATTCATCAGTCCCACCTTGTTATGGAGGCGGCCTGCGGTATCAATGATGACGACATCGGCTCCATTGGCTTTGGCACTGCTAAGCGTATCAAAAGCCACCGAAGCGGGATCACTGCCCATCTGCTGCTTGACAACAGGGACACCCACTCGCTCACCCCAAATAACCAACTGCTCTACGGCAGCTGCACGGAAGGTGTCGGCAGCTCCTAGATAGACTTTCTTGCCAGCCTGCTTGAACTGATAGGCTAACTTACCGATAGTGGTGGTCTTACCAACGCCATTCACACCCACTACCAGAATCACATAGGGGCGATGGTCGGAAGGCAAATCCCAGTTGTCCTGATCTTCACTGTGATTCTCAGCCAACAATGAGGCTATTTCGTCACGAAGGATGCCATTCAGTTCGGATGTACTGACATACTTGTCACGAGCTACACGTTCCTCGATACGTCGGATGACCTTCAGCGTGGTGTCAACGCCGACATCACTCGTAATCAGCACCTCCTCCAAATTGTCAAGGACATCATCATCAACCTTGGATTTTCCGGCCACTGCTCTGGCCAATTTGTCAAACACACTCATCTTGGTCTTCTGAAGACCCTTGTCGAGTGTCTCTTTCTTCTTTGATGTAAAAAAACCGAATATTCCCATTTCGCGACTTATTTGTTTGGGCGCTTACAGACCGTTGGGACTATAGGCACACTATTTTTTGCAAAGGTACAATAAAAAAATGACTTTTCAGCTTTTTCTTGACTATTTTTCTATACAAAGAACTGATTTTCTTGGGGAAAATATTCTCTGTCTGACTGATACAGACAACCATTAGGGCAGAAAAAAGCAAGCCCGGGAGCTATAACAGCTCTCGGGCCAGACTTATGATAGACAAATACTGAATTATTTCATCACGGGGAGTTCAAACCACTTCACGTAGCAGAAATCCTGACGATGAGGCAGATTGATGTTCTTGGGATACATGCGGACAGCAGACTTGAAATTGCCAGCATTGCTCAACTCAATCTTACCTTCGAAGGTGTAATGGTTGCCAGTATGACCTACAACGGAGAGAGGACGTACGCTGGCGATGCGCTCTTCGCCATTCTCATCGGTATAAACGCTCACAATCTCCAGACCTACTGCATCGTCCAAGCCCTGCTCATCGATGACATACTGAACGGTATAGTCTACACCGGTCATGGCACCAGTGGAGGGAATATCCCAGGTGGATGATACCACATTGATAGCATCCCAACGCTCAGCCACAGCTTCCTTCCACTGGGCAATCTCCTTGGCCAACTTGTTGTTGTCGGCAGAGAGCTTGCTGAAACGGTCGGCTTCCTTGCAGTAGAACTTGCTGTAGTAGTCGTCAAGCTGGCGCTTCATGGTGTAATGGGGAGCAATCTGGGCAATGGAGTTCTTGATAACCTTTACCCAGCCTTCGCTGTAACCCTTCTCGTTCTTGTTGTAGAAGAGAGGAATAATCTCGTTCTCCAACAGACCATAGATAGTAGCGGCATCAAGCTGATCCTGATAGCCCTGGTTCTGGTAGGTACGCTTCTCGGTGAGTGCCCAACCGGCACCCTCACGATAGCCTTCCAACCACCAACCGTCGAGCACAGAGAGGTTGACAACACCATTCATCTCGGCCTTCTCGCCAGAGGTACCTGAAGCCTCCAGAGGACGGGTAGGAGTATTCATCCAGATATCTACACCAGACACCAGACGACGGGCCAACATGAAGTCATAGTCCTCCAGGAAGATAATCTTGCCCAGGAACTCAGGACGCTGGCTAATCTCATAAATCTTCTTTATCAGACCCTGACCGGCTCCATCAGCGGGGTGAGCCTTACCGGCAAAGAGGAACTTGACAGGACGCTCGGGATTGTTCACAATCTTGGACAGACGATCCAGGTCGGTGAACAGCAGATGGGCACGCTTGTAGGTGGCAAAACGACGGCAGAAACCGATAATCAGGGCATTGCTGTCGATGCTCTCCAGCAGAGATACCACGCGGGAGGGATCACCCTGATTCTTCAGCCAGGTGTCACGGAACTGCACGCGGATATAGTCTACAAGCTTCTCCTTCAAGCCCTTGCGGGTCTTCCAGATTTCCTCATCATTTACATTATAGATAGCCTCCCAGATGCTCTGGTTGCTCTGGTCGCTCATGAAGTTCTTGTCGAAATGCTTTCCATAGAGCTGCTTCCATTCTGTAGCGGCCCAGGTGGGGAAGTGAACACCATTGGTAACGAATCCAACGTGGTTCTCCTCGGGATAATAGCCGTTCCAGATAGGAGCGAACATCTTCTGGGATACCCAACCATGAAGCTTGCTCACACCGTTCACCTCCTGGCAGGTGTTGCAGGCGAAGGTGGACATACAGAAACGCTCGTTATGATCATCGGGATTGGTACGGCCCATACCAATAAACTCATCCCAAGTGATGCCCAACTTGGCAGGATAGCCACCCATATACTTGCCGAAGAGACCTTCGTCGAAATAGTCGTGACCAGCGGGAACGGGAGTATGGACTGTATAGAGAGAAGAGGCACGAACAAGCTCGATAGCCTGATTGAAGCTCAGACCCTCCTCGATATAATCACACAGACGCTGCAGGTTGCAAAGGGCAGCATGACCCTCGTTGCAATGGTATACATCTTTCTTGATGCCTAGCTTTTTCAGCAACAGCATACCACCGATACCAAGCAGTATCTCCTGCTTCAGACGGTTCTCCCAATCGCCACCGTAGAGTGAGTGGGTGATGGGCTTGTCGAACTCGGAGTTCATCTCATTGTCGGTATCGAGCAGATACAGTGTCACACGACCCACATTGGCCTTCCATACAGAAGCGTGAACCTGATAGTTGGTGTAAGGTACATCAATCACCAAGGGAGCGCCATCCTGATATACACGCTCTACGGGGATTGAGTTGAAGTTCTGGGCCTCATATTTAGCAATCTGCTGGCCATCCATGCTCAGCGTCTGGGTGAAATAACCAAAACGATAGAGGAAACCAACGGCACACATGTCGACATTACTGTCGGAAGCCTCCTTTACATAGTCACCGGCAAGCATTCCAAGGCCACCTGAATAAATCTTCAAGGCTGAATGAATACCATACTCCATACAGAAATAAGCCACTGAAGGACGGGTGGTATCGGGCTTCACGTCCATATACTCACGGAACATCTTGTAAACACTCTTAATGCGCTTCATCAGTTCCTTGTCCTTCACAATCTCTTCTTTGCGCTCATAGCTCAAACGCTCCAGCAAAAGAACGGGGTTGTGCTTCACTTTACGGTAGAGCTCTGGATCCAAATCTCTATAAAGGTCGCGTGCCTCGAAATTCCATACCCACCAAAGGTTATGGGCAATTTCGTCAAGACACTTCAACTCTTCGGGAAGAGTTGATTTGACAACGAGCTCCTTCCATTGTGGAGCATTTGCATAATCAGCTTTAATTTTCATAATGACTTGAATAAATGAATATCTAATATTTGTCTAATCTCTTTTCTTTCTACGCAGATACAACCGGGACTTCGGTCTGCATGCTTTTCAAGGTTTCCATACGGACAGCTGCCTTACGCAAGGCCATGTCGTAAGCCTGATAGTAGTATTGGATAAACTCGCTCCACAAGGCTTTCTTCGACAATTCATCAGCACGTTTGCGGATGTCTTCCACCTTCTTCTTGGGCATCTGGGAGAAATCGGCAACGGCATCCTTGATGGCATCTGCCACCTCGGAATAGTTGTAATCGGTGCGGTGGATCACCTTCACACCATCTTCCAGTTCGCCAGTCTTGCCAATCTCACTGTTCACCCACAGCCCAAAGCCTGCCAGATCGGTAGTGATACAAGGCACCTTGAAGGCGATGGCCTCCAGGGGTGTATAGCCCCAAGGCTCATAGTAGGAAGGATAGATGCAAAGGTCGTTGCCCAACACGATATCATAGTAGGACATGTTCAGGATGCCATCACGACCATCGAGATAACAGGGAAGGAATATTACCTTCACCTTTTCGTCCTTGCGGTTGTGCATGTCATAATACTTCATCATACCCAACACATTATCATGACTCATCTCGTGCAACCAGTGGGTCACCTGGGGTACCTCAAGCGGAGTGTCATAGCTCTGACCGCTCTGCAGACGTTCTATCAAATCCTTACGAGGTTCACCTACCCAACCGGGCACTTCGATGAAGGCAAGCACATTCTTCTTGAGTTCCTTGTCACGCAGCAGTCTGTTCATGGCCTCAATATATACATCCACGCCTTTGTTCCGGAACTCGTAACGTCCACTCGTTGAAACAATCAGTGTGTCGTCATCCAAGTTCTCACCCAACAGGGCATTAGCCACTTCCAAGAGACGCTGGCGGGCCTTCTTACGTTTCTTGGAAAACACAGCCTTCGAGGGCACAAAACTATTGTCAAAACCGTTCGGCAGAACAAAGTCAACAGGTTTGTCGAGCAATTCCTTGCATTCATTGGCAGTGATATCACTCACCGTCGTGAAGCAATCCACATGATGAGCAGTCTGCTTCTCAATAGAATGCTTGCTCTGCATATTCAATTCATCTGCCATCTGGTCGCCATTGTAGGCAAACAGATAGTCGTACAGAGGTTTCATGTTGCCGGCTATGCTGCGACCAATACTGGTGGCGTGGGTTGTAAAGATGGTTGCAACCTCTGGCAGTTTAGCATTGATATACAGCAATCCCAAGCCTGTCATCCACTCATTTCCATGATAGACGACTTGCTTGGTACTATCCAAATTGTAATGGTAGAAACTCTCAACCACCAAAGCAGCTGCATAAGAGAACATGGATGCTTCGTCATAATCTCCGTAAGCATGAAGACTATCTACATGATAGTGCTCCCAAAGCCAGCCATACAACTGGTCCTTCTGCTCAAAATAGGGTTTGAAATCCACTAAGATGGCGATAGGTCCACCAGGAATATTCCAACGGCCTACCCTAACCTTCAAGTTATCTTCCTTTACAGCATGTGCCTTCCAATCAGAAAAGAGTGTCTCATCCTCAACAAAATAAGGACTTTCCTCTTCCTGCCAAAAATCAGGGCCAATAAAGATAATTCTGTCCTGAATAGCACTTTGCAAAGTTTTAGCGCGAGTGGAGAGTACAGTATAAATACCTCCTACCTTATTACATACTTCCCAACTTGACTCAAATATATAATCGGGAATTAACAATTCTTTTACCATATTTCATTTGTATAACGCGGCAAAGTTACTTAAATTTTTACAAATATCCAATAAAAATGATTACAATTTTCAATTTTCCTGCATTTTTATGACCTATCTTTAGTATCTTTGCATCATTAATATCAATTCTGTATGAAAATAAAGCTTATTACAGCTGCTATATGCATGCTCAGTCTAACGACTTTTGCTCAATCTGAAGGGGATGAAAACTTGGCTATTTTCAATGGCTACTATTATAGTCAGGAATATCAGGTATATTTCCGTTTGAATCTTTCAGAGCAAGGCATGGAAGTACCAAATCATGAATTGCTGGGTAACATGCCAGGGTATCTGGCCAAGAATCACAACAATTTCTACTGGCTCATCACAGATTGGAAGTACTCAAAAGCCCACAAGAAAAGCAAAGCTCCAACTATTGACTTATCGCTAATCAACGATTACGGGAGCGAAGACTTCACCGCCACCCTCCAAAAAATCAACGATTCAATCTATTCTTTCAAACAGACAGAGGGGAACGTACTTAAAATTCCAAATAATGGAAAATGGCAGAAACTGCCCAAGGAACTGCTTTTCAAAAAGAAATGATCAGGAAAACATCATAGCAATATTTCTATTACGGTGTTAGAATGGCTGTTCTGACTACATAAGAATGGCTGTTCTAATGTCCTTAACGTTTCTCATATGACTAACATGGAAACGTCTCCGAACCAGAAACAACAAAAAAAAGAGTCCCGGAAACATTGCTGCTTCCGGGACTCACACTTGAAAAAAAAGG
>JAEDMP010000029.1 GCA_016302965.1 Bacteroidaceae bacterium | reverse complement strand
CGGCGACCCCGTCGCCACCGAGGACCACCTCCTCACCCGTGTAGAGACCGGCATCTCGATGCCTGCCGACGCCGTACGCTATCTCATCCTGCACTGTTCGGCCACGCGCTGCGACCGCGACTATCCCATAGAACAGCTGCGCCGCGACCACCTGGCCCGAGGCTTCCTCGACATCGGCTACCACTACTACATCCGCAAGGACGGCAGCGTAAGCCAGCACCGCCGGCTGACCGAGGTGGGTGCCCACTGCCGACCCTTCAACCGATGCAGCATCGGCATCTGCTACGAGGGCGGACTCGACGAACAGGGCCGACCACAGGACACCCGCACGCTGGCCCAGCGGGCTGCCCTCATCCACCTCCTGATAAAACTCAAGAAGCAGTTTCCGAAAGCCGTCATCCGGGGCCACAACGAGATGCCCGGAGCCACGCCCAAAGCCTGCCCCTGTTTCAAGCCCTCGAAGGAATTGGCCTATCTCAACGACTCCCCCTACTTCCAACCCCAAGCCTAAGAATCCTCTACCCGAGCAACCCCCAAGCCTAAAAATCTTCCGCCCGAGCTCCCAAAAGCCTAATCCTCCGCCCGAGCCCCAAAAGCCTAAGAATCCTCCGCCCGAGCATCCCCCCGTGCCGGCAGCCTCCCCCCCAGGCTGTCACGCACGGGGGGCTGCAGCAAGATGCGGGAACAAGACAGGAGCCACAACCATCGCAGACCCAAAAGCAGCCTTTACGACAAAAAACAGCCCGAAAAAGAGGAAAAACGGGACCAAAAGACAAGAAATTGAGCAGTTTTTAGAAAAAAAATGCAAATATATTTTCGGTTGTCACTGAAAATCAGTATATTTGCACCTCGAAAATTAAATCACCCAAAAAACATCAAACAAAAATGACCAAAGCGGATATTATCAATAAGATAGTGAATGAGACGGGATTGGCCAAAAGAGATGTAGCCATAACCGTAGAAGCTTTTATGGAAGAAGTGCGTAACAGTCTGGCAGAACGCAAAGAGGACGTGTTCCTCCGCGGCTTCGGCAGTTTCATCGTGAAGCACCGTGCCCCCAAGACCGCCCGCAACATCTCCAAGAACACCACCATCCTCATCGAGGCCCACGACTTCCCCGCATTCAAGCCCTCGAAGAGCTTCATCGCCAAGATGAAGTAAGAGGCAGGCAAGAAAAGCAGACAAATTTCAAAAAATAAACAATTCACATTTAAAACATCGTTAAAGCTATGCCAAACGGAAAGAAAAAGAAGGGCCACAAGATGGCTACCCACAAGCGTAAAAAAAGACTGAGAAAGAACAGACATAAGAGCAAGTAAGCAACAGCAGCTCTATCGACGTTCAAAAGAAAAGAAATGAAAGGAGTGTGCCGCATTCGCTGACATGGAATGACGGGGCACCCCTTTCTCTGTATTATGAACCCAAAACAACCATGACAAGCGAAGTTATCATTGACGTTCAGCCCAAAGAGATCGCCATCGCACTGCTCGAGGACAAGAGTCTGGTGGAATACCAGAAGGAAACCCGGTCGGCATCCTTCTCAGTGGGCAACATCTACGTGGCAAAAGTGAGGAAACTGATGCCCGGACTTAACGCCTGTTTCGTTGACGTAGGCTACTCGAAAGACGCCTTCCTGCACTACCTCGACCTCGGCCCCCAGTTCAGCTCGTATGAGAAATACCTGAAACAGGTGATGAGCGACCGCAAAAACCTCTTCCCCATCAGCAAAGCCAGCAAACTGCCCGACCTGAAGAAGGACGGAAGCGTGCAGAACACGCTGAAACAGGGACAGGAGGTACTCGTGCAGGTGGTGAAGGAACCCATCTCGACCAAGGGCCCCCGCCTGACCTGCGAGCTGAGCTTCGCGGGACGTTATATCGTGCTCATGCCCTTCAACGACAAGGTCTCCGTATCGTCGAAAATCAAGAAGAGCGAAGAAAGGACCCGGCTGAAACAGCTGCTCCAGAGCATCAAACCCAAAAACATGGGCATCATCGTCAGAACATCGGCCGAAGGAAAAAGAGTGGCCGAGCTGGACAATGAGCTCAAGACGCTCGTCAAAAGATGGGAGGATGCCATCGCCAAAGTACAGAAGACCACACAACGACCGCAAATCGTATATGAGGAGACCGGCAGGGCCGTGGCGCTGCTGCGCGACCTGTTCAACCCCACTTACGACGGCATCTACGTGAACGACCAGGCCGTATATGAAGAGGTGAAAGACTATGTGAGCCTGATAGCCCCAGACAAAGTGGGTATCGTGAAACAATACAACGGACAGGTGCCCATCTTCGACAATTTCAACGTCACGAAACAGATCAAGTCGGCCTTCGGAAAAACCGTCAACTACAGACACGGTGCCTATCTCATCATCGAGCATACCGAGGCCCTGCACGTGGTGGACGTGAACAGCGGAAACAGAACCAAGGCCGAAAACGGACAGGAAGCCAACGCGCTGGAGGTGAACCTCGGAGCTGCCGACGAACTGGCACGGCAACTGAGACTGAGGGATATGGGCGGCATCATCGTGGTGGACTTCATCGACATGAACCTCGCCGAAGACCGACAACTGCTCTATGAGCGCATGTGCAAAAACATGCAGCGCGACCGCGCCCGACACAATATCCTGCCGCTGAGCAAGTTCGGACTGATGCAGATTACCCGCCAAAGGGTGAGGCCCGCCATGGACGTGAACGTAGAGGAAACCTGCCCCACCTGCTTGGGAACGGGCAAAATCAAGTCGAGCATCCTCTTCACCGACCAGCTGGAAAGCAAAATCAGCATGCTCGTCAACAAAATCGGCATCAAGAAATTCTACCTCCACGTACACCCCTACGTGGCCGCCTACATCAACCAGAACCTGCTCTCCATCAAACTGAAATGGCAGATGAAATACGGACTTGGCGTGAATGTCGTCCCCTCGCAGAAACTGGCCATGCTCCAGTATGAGTTCTACGACAAGAACGGACAGTTTATCGACATGAAGGAGAACAACGAAAACCTCTGATTGCCAATCGTATAAGAAACAAAAAAAAACAGACTATCAACAGCTTGATTCCGCACGCTATGGAAATTGCCTTTTGGATATGCCTCTTCATCGTATTCTATACCTATCTGGGATATGGAATCACACTCTATGCCATCCTCTGCATCAAGAGAATGACCGGCAAGATACGAACAGAACCCCGGTTGCCAGAACACGACGAAGACCTGCCCGACGTGACCCTGATGGTCTGCGCCTACAACGAGCAGGACGTGGTGGACATGAAACTGGAAAACACCCGCCAGATGGACTATCCGAAAGACAAGCTGCACCTGCTATGGGTGACCGACGGAAGCAACGACCAAACCAATGAGCGCCTCAGCGCCTATCCCGACGTTGAGGTGCTCTACCAACCGCAACGGCAAGGCAAGACAGCCGCACTGAACCGGGGCATCGCCCACGCCCGCACGAGCATCGTCATCATGACCGATGCCAACACCTGTCTCAACAAAGGCGCCATTCGCGAGATGGTGAGACTGTTCCAAGACCCGACGGTGGGCTGCGTGGCCGGAGAGAAACGGGTGATGCAGCGCACCGAAGACCAGATGGCCGCCAAGGGCGAAGGCATCTACTGGAAATATGAAAGCCGGCTGAAACGCTGGGACGACGAACTCTATTCGGCCATGGGAGCCGCCGGAGAACTCTGCGCCATCCGCAAAGAACTCTACCAGCCGATGCCCGCCGACACGCTGCTCGACGACTTCATCATGTCGATGCGGCTGCTGCCCATGGGCTACCGCATTGCCTATACGGCCGAAGCCTATGCCATGGAATACGGTTCGGCCGACCTGGCCGAGGAGAGCAAACGCAAACGGCGCATCGCCGCCGGCGGACTGCAGAGTATCGCCCGCCTGTGGCCTCTGCTGAATGTGTTCAGGCATCCGCTGGTCACCTTCCAGTATGTGTCCCACCGGGTGCTCAGATGGAGCATCACCCCCTTTGCCCTCATCGCCGTGGCCGTGCTCAACGTACTGCTCGTGCTCGGCAATGCAGGCGGCATCTACACACTGATATGGCTGCTGCAACTGCTGTTCTACGGCTGTGCCACCGCCGGATGGTGGCTGGAGCGGCACGGAAAGAAAGTGACCGTATGCTATGTGGCCTACTATTTTGTGTTCATGAACACCCAGGTATTCAGGGGAATCAGCTATCTGATGAACCACCGCAACAGCGGAGCATGGGAAAAAGCCCGAAGAGGATAAAAAAAACGGGCATTTTTCTTGCCAATTCGGAAAAAAATCCTTATCTTTGCACGGATTATTGAATTGGTATCAAAACATGGAATTACCCCCCCCCCTCAAACAAACCAACCAACATGGATGATCAGCAACAGAATATCATCAGTAAACTGATGCGTGAACTGGTGGCAGCCCGCGAAGAAGCCCAAAAGGCTATGCAGGAACGGGACAAGGCCATCGAGCAGCTCAAGGAGCGGGAAGAGAAGGCAGCCAAGGCCGAGAAGGCCAGCAAGATGAAGTCGCTCTTCCTCGCCAACATGAGCCATGAAATCCGTACACCGCTCAATGCCGTGGAGGGGTTCTCACGTATCATGGCCGAAACGGATTCTGCCGAGGAGCGAATGAAATTTCTTGAAATCATCGAGAGCAACAACAACCGACTGCAGACGCTGATTAACGAGGTGCTGGACCTCTCGAGGGTGGAAGCCGGAGAAATAACCATCCGGAAAAAGGAAACCGACCTGGAAAACCTCTGCCGGAACATCAAGCTGAGCTTCAAGTTCAGATGCAGCGACCAGGTGAAACTCATCTGCGAGAAACCAACCGAAACCGTATTCATGATGACCGACCAGAACCGCATCATGCAGGTGTTTTCCAACTTGATAGGAAACGCGCTGAAACATACGCCATCGGGCTCCATCACCTTCGGCTACCGGCTCTCTGATACCAACGACCGCATCTTCTTCTATGTGAAAGATACCGGCAGCGGCATCGCCCCCGACGACCTCCACAAAATCTTCTTCACCTACGTGTCCAAAGACGCCGCCGACCAGAAAGGCCACGGCCTGGGACTCTCGCTGAGCAAGATTATCGTGGAAAAAATGGGTGGACACATCTCCGTAGAGTCGGAACTGGGCAAGGGCTCGTGCTTCACCTTTGAGTTCCCCTTCGAGGGAACCGTTTGCGAAAAAAGCCAGCGCACACGCGAAGCACAGAACTCGCGCACACTCAGAGTAACGCTCCGACCCACCAACTCGAAGCACATGAAGACCATCCTCGTGGCCGAGGACGAAGAGAGCAACTTCCAGCTGGTCAAGAATATCCTGGGCAAGAAATACCGCCTCGTGAGGGCGCTCAACGGCATCGAGGCCGTCACCCTCAACGACGACGAGCACCCCGACCTCATCCTCATGGATATCCGCATGCCACAGATGAACGGTCTGGACGCCACCCGCATCATCAAAGAGGTGAACCACGACACGCCCATCATCGCCCTGAGCGCCTTTGCCTTCGACGAGAATATCAACGAGGCAATGAGTGCCGGATGCAACGAGTTTATGGCCAAGCCCTTCCGCGTGGAGGAGCTGGTGGAAAAGGTGGAAAAGTATCTGAACAAAAAGAAGCAATAAGCAAACCAATCCTCAACTATGGGCAAACTCGCCGTCTACAAGTATTTCTCACTGATGTTCCTGGTGATACAAGTCATCGTCACCATCTTTACCATCACCGGCCTCTTCGGAGGCAACTCCAACCCCGTCTACGGCACCATCAATGCCATGCTGGTCTATGCCCTGCCACTGCTCATCGGTGCCAACGTGCTGCTGCTGTTCTACTGGCTCATCCGGAGGAGATGGTATCTGACGCTCATCCCCATCCTCACCGTCCTCTGCTGCATTCCCTACATCGGAACCATGTTCCAGCCCCGTCCGCTCAACACGAATGTCGATGGGGTACCGGGATTTACGGTGGCTTCCTACAACGTGGCACGATTCGGACAGGAGACCTCGGGATTCATGGCACAGGACATCCTCTCGGAGATGAAACGCAACAAGGTGGATGTATTCTGCGTGCAGGAGTATTCCGACGTGAGCGGCGACAAGAAGAACTCCACCTTCTATGCCGACTACTTCCCCTATATGGTGAAGGGCAAGGACGACATGATGATTTTCAGCCGTTTCCCCATCCGCGACCACAAGACCATCGCCTTTGAGCAAACCAACAACAGTGCCATGTGGGCCGACATCGATTTCAACGGCAAACTGGTGAAGGTTTTCAATATCCACTTGGAGACAACGGGATTCAACCGCACCCTACACATGGCCACCAAGATGGCTGCCCACGGACAGAACATCGAGAGCAACCAGCTGATTCATGCCATCTACGGCAACTATACCATGGGCATGATTATCCGTGCGGGACAAGCCATTACCGTGGCCAACGAATGCCGCATGTCGAACCTGCCTAACATCGTCTGCGGCGACTTCAACGATATCCCCTACTCCTTTGTCTACAACACGGTGCTGGGCGATATGGTGGACGGATTCAAGGAGTGTGGCAGCGGATGGATGAGAACTTACCGGGGCAACAAGGCGGCCCGCATCGACTATATCTTCCACGACGAGAAGCTCGAGGGCATCACTTATTACAAGACAGACCTGAACTACTCCGACCACTATCCCATCTTCATGAAACTAAGTATCTGACGGGAGAGCGGCAGAAACCATACAATCCGAAACGAAGCGCATGACCGGAATCATGCGCTTCGTTTTTTTTGTTTTCTTTCGTATTCCCGGGGTTACCTGCTCCGCATGGGGCCGCGGCGATGGCAATTCATCTTGTAGGCCACAGCCGAGAATCCGTCTACATGAACCGTCAACGGCTGGTCGGGCAGCAAGGAGAAGGACATCTTGGCACCCGTGAGCACATCGACCGCTGAGGCCTGCTTCTCATCCAGGCCCAAAAACTCGAAGGCGTGGGCGGGGATGGTGAGGTTGACATCGGCGGGCTGGCCGTCGAAATTGGCCACCACCAGCAGCAATGCGTTGCAATAATGCCGCAGGAAGGCATACTGGCGGTTGAGCCCTGGATTGGCATACATGAGGTCAAAGAAATCACCTTCGGAGATGAGGGTATCGTTCTGGGCAAACTGCAACACGCGCGAGGTGAGCTTGAAGAGCTTCTTCTCGTCGGCAGTCAGCGTGTTCCAAGCGGCACGGCAGAGCGTGTCGATGTTCCAGTAGTCGAAGATAGTGGTGCGTCCGTCACATCCGCTGAAACCCTCATGGTCCATGCCCCGCTCGCCATATTCCTCGCCGGCATAGAGCATGAAGGGGTTCTGGCGCATGAAAACCGAGGTGACCAGTGCAGGCACGGCCTTCAATCCGTCGCCGGCAAAGAATCTGCTGGCGATGCGCTGCTCATCATGGTTCTCCAGGAAATAGAGCATGTGGTTGGCAATATCGTCAACAGCCTGCCAGGCACCGGTGATGGCACCCACATGATCGGATGAGCAGGTGAGATGGCGCAGCGTGTCATACATGCCCACCTTGTCGTAAAGATAGTCGAAACCGCTGGCAATGTAGCGTCGGTATTCGGCCGGATTGTATACCTCGCCGATGAAGAGCAGGTCGGGATATTCCTCCTTCACCTGCCTGGTGACCCAAGCCCAAAACTCGGCTGGCACCATCTCGGCCATGTCACAACGGAAACCGTCGATACCCTTGGCAGCCCAGAAGCGCAGGATGTGGAGCATCTTGTGCCAGGTGTCGGGAATGGGATCGAAGTGGCCCACACGTCCGGCATAGTAGTCGACACCATAGTTGAGCTTGACGGTCTCATACCAGTCGTTGCGTCCCGGGGCATTGTCGAAATGGTCGTTGCCCGTGGCCTTGGCCGGCACCTCCTCGTAGGCCCGCAGGGCGCCGTCGCTGACGCTGAAGGAGGGTGCGAAACGGCATCCGGGACAATAGTAGAAATTGTTCTGCGGACTGAATCCCTGGGTTTTGTCATCGTTCTGTCCCAAATCCACCACGCCCTCAGGTTTGGCTATCGACTGATACTGGCGTGCCACATGGTTAGGCACAAAGTCGATAATCATCTTCAACCCGGCGGCATGGGTGCGTTTCACCAGCTGCTCAAACTCGTGCATGCGCCGGTCGACGCGTGTGGCCAGGTCGGGGTCGATGTCATAGTAGTCACAGATGGCGTAAGGCGAACCGGCCTTGCCTTTGACCACCGAAGGATGCTGGGTAGGGATGCCGTATTTGCTGTAGTCGGTCTGTGTGGCATGCCGGATGACACCCGTATACCAGATGTGCGACACGCCGAGGTGGCGTATGGCATCGAGTGTCTTCTTGTCGAAGTCGTTCAGTTTTCCACAACCATTTTCGGCAATCGTCCCATTCTCTATGCGCGAAGTGTTACGATTGCCGAAAAGTCGTGTGAAAACCTGATAGATAATGATTTTGCTCATATCTTTCAGATCAATCTGTCAATAAATAAAATAAGGTGTGCAGGCCGATTAGGCGATGCCGGTGACGGCCACGGTCTTGTCGATACGTCCAATCATACCCTGGAGCGCCTTGCCGGGTCCGCACTCGGTGAAATCGTCGGCACCGTCGGCAATCATGTTCTGCACGCTGGCAGTCCAACGCACACTGCTGGTGAGCTGTGCGATGAGATTGGCCTTGATTTCGGCTGGGTCGGTGTGTGGCTTTCCGTCCACATTCTGATAGACGGGACACTTGGGAGCGACAAACTCAGTGGCCTCGATGGCGGCCTGCAGTTCATCCTTGGCAGGCTGCATGAGCGGCGAGTGGAAGGCTCCGCCCACCTTCAGCGGCAGTGCGCGCTTGGCTCCGGCAGCCTTGAGCTGCTCGCAGGCCTCGTTGATGGCCTCGATGTTTCCTGAAATAACGAGCTGTCCGGGGCAGTTGTAGTTGGCGGGAACCACCACGTGTCCCTCCTTGCTGATGCCGGCACAAATCTCTTCAATCTTCTCGTCGGCCAGTCCCACGATGGCAGCCATGGTTGATGGAGCCATGTCACAGGCCTTCTGCATGGCCATCGCACGCGCGTAGACGAGTTTCAATCCGTCTTCAAAGCTCAAGGCTCCTGCGGCAACCAGTGCGGAGAACTCACCCAGTGAGTGTCCGGCCACCATGGCGGGCTGGAACTCCTCGCCCATGCACAGAGCCTTGATTACACTGTGAAGGAACACGGCAGGTTGCGTCACCTTAGTCTGTTTGAGCTCCTCGTCGGTGCCGCTGAACATGATGTCAGTGATGCGGTACCCGAGAATCTCGTTTGCTTTCTCAAACAAATCTTTTGCCAATGAATTGGTTTCGTAGAGGTCCTTGCCCATACCTACGAACTGCGCTCCCTGTCCGGGAAAAACGAATGCTTTCATGCTTTTTCTCTTAATATATAATAATGTTGAATGATAAATACAGTCTCTCTTAAACCAGCGGCACGAAAACGCTGAAGGTGCTGCCCTCGCCGAGCTGTGACTCAACGCTCACATATCCGCCGTTCTTCTCGGCAAAGTCCTTGCAGAGCTGCAGACCAAGTCCGCTGCCCTCCTCGTTGGCCGTGCCGTAGGTGGTCTTGCCGTCGCTGAAGAGTCCGGCGATGCGCTCCTCGCTGATGCCCACTCCATGGTCTCTGATGCTGATTTTGGCCATGTCGGGCTCCTTGCTTACGATGATGTCGATGTCGTCGCCCTCGTTGCTGAACTTGATGGCATTGCTCAGGAAGTTTCGGATGACAGTCTTGAGCATATCCTTGTCGGCCCTCACCACGATGCCCGAGCAGGGCTGCAGCTTGAGGGAGATTTTCTTCGTCTCGGCAATCATGTGGAAGATGTCAATCACACCAGGCACGATATCGCCCAAATCAAACTCCTGGAACACCACGGTGAGGCGTCCGGTCTGGCTCTTGGTCCATTTCAGCAGGTTGTCGAGCAGGTCGTGTGTCTCCTCGCTCTCGCGGTTGGCCTTGTCGATGAGGTCAAACACTTCGGGTCCGATCATTTCGGGCGACACCATATTGACAATCAGGTTGAGCACCATTCGGATGCTGGCCATGGGCGACCTCAGGTCGTGGGCAATGACCGAGTACATCTTGTCGCGGTTGCTGATAGTGCGGCGGAGCTCCTCGTTCTGCTGCACAATGATGCGCTTGGCAGCTACCAGCGAAATCTGGTGCATGACGCGCATCACCAGCTCCTCCTTGTTGAAGGGTTTGGTGAGGAAGTCGTTGGCTCCCACCTTGAATCCATGCACAAGGTCGGAGGGGTTGTTCAGAGCCGTGAGGAAGATAATGGGAATATCGGCGGTCTGTGGGTCTTTCTTCAGCAGTACAGCCGTGTCGAATCCGTTGATATCGGGCATCATCACGTCGAGCAGCACCAGGTCGGGGTGCTGGTTCTTGCAGATTTCGATACAGGCGTTGCCGTTGTTGCAGGTAAGTACTTGGAATTTTTCGTTAGCCAGAAGAATCTTCAGCAAGAGCACGTTACTGACCACATCATCCACCACAAGGATGGTATAGTCGCTGCGGTTGATTTTGGATTCAAAGCTTTCTTCCATCTCCATCATAATTCAGGTGTAAAAGTTAAGGATTTTTCTTGTTGTTTAAAAAAGTATCAGCCATCAATAGCCCAGGCTCTCGCCGACCAGGATGACCGAATGACGGCCCTGGGGCGAATGGCGCAGGAAGTGTACGAAGTTGCAGATGCAGTCCTCAGAGCAGCAGTTATGGCAGACACCGTCCACCTTACAGGGGGTATTGATATTGAATCGGGCGGTATTGACAGGGGCTGCCATGGAACGTGCCCTGGCGAGCGCCGCCTCTACCGTCTGCGCCACTTTGTTCAGACCGATGACAAAAATGACATGGCGGGGACCGAAGGTGATGGCTGCCACCCGGTTGCCCGTGCCGTCGATATTCACAATGACGCCATCCTCAGTCAGTGCATTGGCACTGGAGAGATAATAGTCGGCATGGAAAGCCTGGCGGTAGATGGCCTGTGCCTCCTCGCGGTCGGCAGCCAGATCACGGTCGTAGAGCTCATAGTTGCCACTGGCATGCAGGGCTGCAGGGATTCCCATGTCGCGCAAGGTCATCGAACCGCCCCAGGTGATGCTGCTTCCTGCGGGCAGTTGCTCCAGCAGACTGTCAACAGCCTCGCGGGCTGTGGCACAATAACGGGCCTCGATGTGGCGGCGCCTCAAACTCTTGATCAAATGTTCTGCCAAATGGGCATTGCGGATATCTGTCGGTGTATTCATTGTTGTTTTCAATTATCGACTACAAAAATACGCATTTATTCCGTAATAGACAAGAAAAACCATAAAAAAGGTGGAAAAATGGCAAAAAAAGTAGGCAAAAGGACTCGGCAAGGCGGTATAATCGCCCTTTCTGTCCATACTCAGGGTGCCGCTACGCTCTACCCTGGGCCACGTGCTTTTGCGCTTTCTGCGCGTACTGCCTACGGAATGCAAGAACAGTTACGACCAAGGAGAAATATGAAAAAAGATGCTAAAAAGATGCGAAAAAAGATACAAGTTATTGATATTTTTCGTAACTTTGCAGTGTTTTTGCAAAAATATTTTTTATACACTTGATTATCAGGAATTTATAAGAAGTTTGTTAAGATGAGACAATTAAAAATTCAGAAGAGCATCACCAACCGTTCAAGCGAGGCATTGGACAAATATCTCGTTGAAATTGGCAGAGCTCCTCTTATTTCCATTGATGAAGAGATTGAACTGGCCCAGAAAATCCGCAAAGGCGGACCGGAAGGGGAACGTGCCAAAGACAAGTTGGTGACGGCCAACTTAAGATTCGTAGTGTCTGTTGCCAAGCAATATCAACATCAAGGACTTACACTGACAGACTTGATTGACGAAGGAAATATCGGCCTGATCAAGGCTGCCCAGAAATTCGACGAAACCCGAGGATTCAAATTCATCTCCTACGCCGTATGGTGGATCAGACAGAGCATCCTGCAGGCCATTGCCGAGCAGAGCCGCATCGTGCGCCTGCCCCTCAACCAGGTGGGTTCGCTGAACAAAATCAACCACGAAATCAATAAGTTTGAGCAGGAGAACCAGCGCCATCCCTCCGTATCGGAGCTCAGCGCCGCCACCAACCTCGACGAAGACAAGATCGGCCAAAGTCTCATGGCCGACGGTCACCACGTGTCCATCGACGCCCCCTTCCAGGACGGCGAAGACAACTGTATGCTTGACGTGATGTCGAGCGGAGACGACAGCCGCACCGACCGCCAGGTGGACCACGAGTCGATGGCACAGGAGCTCAACTCGGTGCTCAGCAAAGTGCTCAAAGACAGAGAGATTACCATCATCAGAGAGTGCTTCGGTATCGGGTGTCACGAAAAGGGTCTCGAGGAAATCGGTGACCAGCTGGGACTGACCCGCGAACGTGTCAGACAAATCAGAGAGAAGAGCATCGCCAAACTGCGCGACAGCGGCAATGCCAAGATCCTGATGAAATACTTGGGATGACCTTGTTCCACACACACATCCATCCACACTCCTATCCATTTTTCCATCCAGGAACGAAGAGTGAGAGAGGCCGTCGGAAGAGGCTTTTCTCGCTCTTCGTGTTTCTGTGGCTCGGGGCATGCATCGCAAGGGCTGCCTACACAGGCCCCAACGCCGCCCCCCACAACGACACCGACTCGCTGCTGCAGCGCATCTTCGGCTATGAAGGGAACTACGGACAAGCCGTGGATGGGACGGAGCGGAATTTCTACATGAAATACGACTACCGAACCATGCGCCGCAACTTCACCCTGATGATGGTGCCCAACATGTATCCCATCTCGCGAGGCAACCGCAACTATACGGGTGAGACTTACGGCAGAATCAGATTCCACAGCGACGGGAACCATGAGCTGAACAGCCAGGTGGCGGTAGGCACCATCGGCCACTACAAGAAGATTTTTCCCGTCCTGGTGGGCTATATCACCCCCAAGCTCTACCAGCCCACGCTGATAGGCGACTTTGTGCTCTCGCCCTTCCATGCCGACAACAAACGCTTTTACCGCTACCAACTGGGCAGTGACTCGCTGGGCAAGAAGACACTGGCCTTCTGGCCACGCATCAACAACACCCAACTGGTCAAGGGTAAAGCGCTCGTCGACCCGTTGACGGGCAAGATTGAACAGACAACCATCAAGGGCAGTTTCGACATGATCATCTTCTCGCTCGAACTGACGATGGACGAACACAGCCACTCGCTCATCCCCCAAAAGAGCGACCTCTTCTCGGTTTTCAAGTTGATGGGCAACCGCATCGGTGCACGCACCACCGCCTTCTTCAACTGTCCCGTCACTCTGGCCGACAGTATGAAAACAACCGACGGCATGGCGCTCATGGACAGTCTGAGACCAATCCCGCTCACGGACTTTGAGAAGAGTGTATACCGCAAGAAGATTATGGACGAAGAGAAGAAGTCCGAAAAAAGCAGGATTGCCCGAATCAGCAACACCGCCTGGGACGTGCTGGGCGACCGGCTCGTGGGAAGCCTCTCGGCCGGCAACGAGAATGCCTACATCAAACTGTCGCCTCTGCTCAACCCCTTCTATCTCAGCTACAGCCAGAACAAAGGTCTATCCTACAAACTGAAACTGACTGCCGAGTACAACTTCAGTCCACAACAGGGCATCGAACTGAATCCCATGCTGGGTTATAACTTCAAGCAGAAGCAAATCTACTTCACGCTGCCACTGAGATTTACCTACTGGCAGCAACGAAAGGGATGGGTGGAGCTGATTTGGAAAAACGGCAACAGAATCACCAACTCGACCGTGCTCGACAAAATCAAGGACGAGATGGTGGACACCATCAACTTTGACCATCTCGGACTGGACTACTTCCGCGACTATTCGCTCCGGCTCTCCACCAATCTACAACTCTTACCCAGCCTCGGCTTGAACCTGGGATTCATCTATCACCGCCGTACAGCCCTGAGCGGAAGGCTCATGAACCTGCTGGGTAAACCGCACATATACAGGAGTTTCGCCCCGAATATCCAAGCATCGTTACAGCCCTATCCGCAATGGCCCATGCTCACTGTCAACTATGAGCGAGGCATCAAGGGGGTGGCCAACGGAAACACCAAATATGAACGCATCGAGAGCGACCTCTCCTACCACCGCCGCATGAGCCGCCTGCGCCAATACAGCCTCAGACTGGGCGGCGGATTCTATACCGACCGCTCCACCACGTTCTTCGTCGACTATGACAACTTCCACGACAACTATCTGCCCGACGGGTGGGAAGACGACTGGACGGGACACTTCCAGCTGCTCACCGCACAATGGTACAATGCCTCCCGCTACTACATCAAGGCCAATGCGGCCTACGAGTCGCCCATGATGGCGCTCAGCCGGCTGCCCTTGGTGGGCAGATATATCGAGACCGAACGCCTCTATGCCGGCATCCTGCAGATTGAACGTATCCACACTCCCTATATAGAAGTGGGGTATGGTATGACCAACCGATTCTTCTCGGCCGGACTGTTTGCCAGTTTTGTCAATGCCAACTTCGAGGAGATAGGCGCCAAATGCACCGTCGAACTGTTCAAAAAATGGTAATCAGCAATCAGCAATCAGCAATCAGTAATCAGCAATCAGTAATCAGCAATGGAAACATCACTCACCGTCTATAAAGCCAGCGCTGGCAGCGGAAAAACCTTCCGCCTGGCCATCGACTATATCAAACTGCTCCTGACAGACCCCGCCTGCTACAAGAGCATCCTCGCCGTGACCTTCACCAACAAGGCCACCGAAGAGATGAAGATGCGTATCCTCAGCCAGCTCTACGGCATCTGGAAACAACTGCCCGAATCGAACTCGTATCTGCAGACCATCTGCCGAGAACTCGGCACCGGTGAGCAATGGGCCTCGGAACGGGCCGGCCTGGCCCTCACGCAGCTGCTCCACCACTACAACTACTTCCGCATCGAAACCATCGACTCCTTCTTCCAGTCGGTGCTGCGCAACCTGGCTCGGGAGCTCGACCTGCCCCCAAGGCTCAACATCGGACTCAACGACCAGCAGGTGATGGAACTGGCGGTGGACAAACTGGTGGAAGACACCAAGACCGACGAGAACCTGCGGAAATGGATGCTGCGCTTCATCAACGAAAGCATACAGGATGACAAGTCATGGAATATCATCCGACAGATGAAGGAGTTCGGACGAACACTGTTCAGGGAGTTCTACAAGGTGGAAAGCCAGCGCGTGAACCGCTGCATGGAAGACCCCGACTTCTTTATTGCCTACGTGGACGCACTGAGAACCGAGGAAGCCGAAGCGCAAAGAAAACTCGACTTCTACCCCACCCGCTTCTTCCAGATACTCGACGAGAAGGGCATGACCACCGACGACTTCAGCTACAAACAGGCAGGCCCCTGTGCTCCCTTTGTCAAGATGAAGGCCGGGGAATATGGCGAGGAAATATTCGGAAAAAGAGCCATGGATGCCATGTATGATGCCACGAAATGGCTGCCCAAGAACAGCCGGCAAGACACGCAGAAGAGAACCACCGTGGAGGAACTGATCCTGCCACTGATGCAGGAACTGTTTGACAACCGGCCCATGCTCTACCACCAGTGGCAGTCGGCACGGACCACCCTGCGGCATCTGAACCAACTGTTGCTGCTGGGCAGCATCGAGGCCAAGATGCGACAACTGAACAGCGAGGCCAACCGCTTCCTGCTCAGCGACACCCAGGCGCTGCTCCACTCCATCATCCAGGGAAGCGACTCGCCCTTCATCTTCGAGAAGACGGGGGCACTGCTGGAACATATCATGATTGATGAGTTCCAGGACACGAGCAGTACGCAATGGAAGAACTTCAAGGTGCTACTCGGCGAGTGCATGAGCCATGCCAACCCCTACAACCTGATTGTAGGCGACGTGAAACAGAGCATCTACAGATGGCGCGGAGGCGACTGGACGCTGCTCAACAATATCGACGGAGCCTTTGGCAACGGCTTTCCCATCCGCGTGGAGTCGCTCAGCTACAACTACCGTTCCTGCCGACGGATAGTGGAGTTCAACAACCAGGTATTCCAACAGATTGCCCGGCTGGAGGAGAGCGAACTCGCAATGACCGACCCCACCGGAGCCGAGGAACTGGGCAAAGCCTACCGGGATGTCAGCCAGCAACTGCCCGAAGCACGAGGGGAAGAGGGATATGTGGAAGTGACCCTGCTGCCCAAAAACGACGACTACAACGAGCGGATGCTCGAACTGACACTCGACACCATCAACCGGCTGCTGGACCAGGGCGTGGAGCAGAGCGGGATAGCCATCCTCGTGCGCACCAACAAGTATATCCCCCTCATCGCCCAGCATCTGATGGAACGCAACACGGAACTGGAAGTCATCTCGGACGAGGCTTTCAGGCTGGATGCCTCGGCGGCTGTCAACGTGATGGTCAAGGCGCTCAGATGGATTGTCTGCCCACACGACCAGGTGACGGAGACCGACCTGGCGAAATTCTACCAGACAGTCATCGTGGGCAACCGAAACGCCACACAGGACCTGCTCGAAACGGGGGCAAGGCAACTGCTGCCCCCAGGACTGGCCGACGGGACGGAACAACTGCGCGAGCTCTCACTGCCCGACCTGACGGAACGCATCTACGCCCTCTTCCACCTCGACCAGCTCAGCGAAGAGGGGGCCTATGTCAGTGCCTTCCACGACTGCCTCTCGAATTTCCTTGACGGACGGCTGACCGACATCGAGGATTTCCTGGAAGAGTGGGATGAAAACTACTGCTCGAAAACCATACAAAGCGACAACCGCAATGGACTGCGCATCATCTCCATCCACAAGAGCAAGGGACTGGAATATGACAATGTCATCATCCCCTACTGCGACTGGCAACTGGAGAACCTGCACGCAGGCAATATCCTCTGGTGCCAACCCAAAGAGATGCCCTACAGCGCACTGCCACTGGTGCCCGTGAGCTACAACCCGAAACTCATGAAGGGAACCATCTACGAACAGGACTATCTGAGAGAACACCTGCAGAACAGTGTGGACAACCTCAACCTGCTCTATGTGGCTTTCACACGCGCCTGCCACCGGCTCTTCGTCATCGGCAAACGTGAGGCGGCCAACACCCGTTCGGCCTCGATTGAGATGGCGCTGCCCCTCATGACCGACCAGCTGCAGGGAGCGGTGCTCACGGGACTGGAAAACAATGACGACGAGCTGCTCTTCTGCTATGGCGAGATGGAGATGCCACGGAAGCAGTCCAAGCAGGAACAAGCCTCAGCCAACGTCTTCTGCCAGAAATCAAGCGCGGAGAGAGTATGGATCAAGTGTCACGAGAACAAAGCGGAATACCGGCAGAGCAACCGTTCGAAGGAGTTTCTGGCCAACGCCAGCATCCACGACGAACCGGATGAGGAGGGACAGCGACAAGGACACTATATCGCCACCGGACTGCTGCTCCACCAGCTCCTTTCCACCATCCGGCAGAAAGAGGACCTCGACAAAGCCATCAGCCGCATGGAAATGGAGGGCACTCTGGAAGAGGGCCCCATCACCGCCAAACGCATCCGGCAAATCATGCAACGGAGCATGAACAACCCTCAGGCGGCCAGCTGGTTTGACGGCTCGTGGAGACTGCACAACGAGCGCTCAATCATCTTTATCCATCCCGAAACAGGACAACTGACAGAACGAGTGCCCGACCGGGTAATGGAGAAAGACGGACAACTGGTAGTGGTTGACTTCAAGTTCGGAAGGGAACAGCAGGAGTATCACCAGCAGGTGGCCGAATACATGCAACTGCTCCGCAAGATGGGGAAAAGCCAGGTGAAAGGCTTTCTCTGGTATGTGTATACAGGAAAAATCATAGAGGTCATGGGCTGAGACCACCACGGACCACCAAGAAAAAAAGAACAAAGAAAAAAAGGATGAACAAGAGTTTTTTAGCATACGTGGCTGAAGACATGCTGCAGAAATACGGTACGGACCTGTCGGCTGTGACCGTTGTCTTCCCCAACAAGCGTGCCAGCCTCTTCATGAACGAATGGCTCGCCCAGTCCGCAGGCAAACCCGTGTGGAGCCCCGACTATGTCACCATCAGCGACCTGTTCAGAAGCCACAGCCAACTGGAGGTGGCCGACCAGCTGAAACTGATTGCCGAGCTGCACCGCTCCTTCTGCCACTGCACAGGATCAAAGGAGACCCTCGACCGGTTCCTGGCCTGGGGCACTCTCCTGCTGGCCGACTTTGACGATATGGACAAGAACATGGCAGACGCATCGAAGGTGCTCGCCAATGTCACGGACATCCATGCACTGGATGACCTCTCCTATCTCAACGACGAGCAGCAAGCCATGCTCAAACGCTTCTTCCACTGCTTTGACGAGAGCCATATCACCGAGATGAAAAGACGGTTCCTCAGCCTCTGGTCGCATCTGCATGACATCTACCTCGACTTCAACCAACGGCTGGAGAAACAGCAGCTGGCATACGAGGGAGCACTATACAGAAAGGTGGCCACCGACGAACAGCTGCATTTCGACAAAGAGCACTACCTGTTTGTGGGATTCAACGTGGTGCAACAGGCTGAACAGCAGCTCTTCAAGCGACTGCAACAGGAGGGAAAGGCACATTTCTACTGGGATTTCGACCATTATTATATGAAGGGCAGCGAGGCCGGACACTACATCTCGCAGTATCTGCAACACTTCCCCAATGAACTGGACAACAGCCGCGACGACATCTACCGCCATCTGCAGGAACCCAAATCGGTGGAACTCATCGCCGCATCCACCGAGGACATCCAGGCCCGATACATCAGCCAATGGCTGCTAAAAAACCAGCGGATTGACGATGGCAAGCAGACGGCCATCGTGCTCTGCAACGAGAAACTGCTGCCCACCATCGTCCACTGCCTGCCCGAAGAGGCCGACAAGGTGAATATCACCACGGGCTATCCGCTGCAACTCTCTCCGCTCTCCTCGCTGCTCCACTCGCTGTTCGCCCTCTATGCCAACGGATATGTGGCACGACAGAGACGCTTCAGGCTGACGGCCGTCAACAAGCTGCTGCGCCACCCCTATGCCCACTATCTCTCGCCCGAGTGTGCCCGACTCTACCAGCGATTCAACATGGACGCCAAGGTGAACTATCCGTCAGAACAAGAGCTGGGGGTGGATGAAGGCACGCAACTGCTGTTCGGCAGTTTCAACGGGACAGACAAGAATGCACTACCGGCCAAAGAGTTCTGCCACTGGCTCATACAGATTATCAAACTGCTGGGCAAGAACCTGCCCGACACGGGTGACCAGGACCCCTTCCTGCAGGAGGCCACCTTCCGCACGTTTACGATACTCAACCGGTTGTACAACCTGATGGAGGCGGGCGACCTGAACATCGACAGCAACACCCTGCAGCGACTCATCACCCAACTGATGCAGACCACCTCGGTGCCCTTCCATGGCGAACCGGCCATCGGACTGCAGATCATGGGTGTGCTGGAGACGCGCAACCTCGACTTCAGGCACGTGCTGCTGCTCTCCTGCAACGAGGGCAACATGCCCAAAGGGGTGAACGACACCTCGTTCATTCCCTACAGCATCCGAAAGGCCCACGGACTGACCACCATCGACAACAAGGTGGCCATCTATGCCTATTACTTCTACCGGTTGCTGCAGCGCGCCGAGGATATCACCATCGTCTACAACCGCTCGACCGACAACGGGGCGACGGGAGAGATGAGCCGGTTTGTGCTGCAACTGATGGTGGAGAGCGGACAGCACATCCGCCAGAAGGTGCTGCAGAGCGGACAAGCCCATCTTCAGACCACAGCCAAGAGCATCCAGAAATCGCCCCAAATCATGGAGGCCCTGCTCAGACGCTTTGCCCTCCGTCCCTCCGCCACGGCCAACGGGAAAAGTGCGAGACCGCTGCTCTCGCCAACGGCCATCAACCGCTACCAGCGATGCCCGCTGCTGTTCTACTACCACTACGTGCTGGGCATCGAGGAACAGCCCGAAAGCGACCCCGACGGATTCAATCTGGTGGACTTCGGAAATATTTTCCATGAGGCGGCTGAAAGGGTCTACCGCAGGCTGCAGCAGGCCTATGGCAACACCCTGCACACAGAGCATCTGCAGGAGATGCGCAACGCCAAGGCCGAACTGGAAGCGGCTGTGGACAGAGCGTTCAAGAAATGTCTGTTCAAGGTGGATGAAGACCAGGGATTCACACCCGACTACAGCGGACTGCAACTGCTCAACAGGTCGGTCATCCTCACCTATCTCGAAAGGTTGCTCGAAGCCGACCAGGAACTGGCTCCCTTTGAGATTCAAGGACTGGAATGCAGCGTCACCCGCAACTTCACCGTCAACCCCGGCACCCCCCATGCCTTCACCACCATCATCGGCGGATATATCGACCGTCTCGACCGCATCACAGACGGGGAGGGCAGCCGCATCAGGGTCATCGACTACAAGACGGGCAGCAACGCCACCACGGGACTGCGCTCCACCGAAGACATCTTCGACAGCGCCAACCTCTCACGCCACAGCAACTATTACCTGCAGGCATTCCTCTACTCGCTCATCGTGCGCGAGTCGCCCACCTACAACAGCCGACAAGAGGCGGTGAGCCCCGCCCTGCTCTTCATCCAGCATACCCAGGGCGAGCAGAAAGACCCCACGCTGAAACTCAACAAACAGCCGGTGCGGGACATCCGAGAGGAAAGCGACACGTTCATGAACCTGTTCCAGCAGCTGCTCAACGAGATGTTCAATCCCGACATTCCATTCACGCCAACGGCTGACAAAAAGAGATGCGAACACTGCCCATTCAGGCAATTCTGCAGCCTATAGTCATTTTTTTCTGCCGGAAACCGACGGCATGGCACGGCTTTTGCTCGTAAGATTTCATTCCTAACAAACATGACCATCCAAAAATAGACAACAAGATATGTTCAAAAGTGATTTTTCAGACAGCGTATCACAGATCATCAACTACGGCTGTGAGGAAGCCGCCCGACTCAATAGCAGAGTACTCCATGCGGAGCACTTGATGCTGGGCATACTCAAGCAGAAGGACAATGAGGTGAAAAACCTCTTGAAACACATCAACGTGGACGTTGACTCTCTCAAACAACAGTTGGAAACGGAACCGACCGACTACGACACATCCAACATGTCGAAAGACCCCAAACTGGTGGAGTTCGGCGACGATGCCAACAACCTGTTGCGTCTCTCGGTGCTGGAAGCCCGACTGCAGCACACCTCCACTGTCAACGAGCTGCACCTGCTGCTGGCCATCCTGCACGACACCGTGAACAACAGGGCGAAGATAGCCCTGCAGAATCAGCATGTGGACTATGAACAGGTGTTGATGATGCTGCGCAAAGACAATGAGCTGAAAGAAACCAAGCGAAAGACTCCCGATATGGAATATGACTTGCCCGACGACGAAGACGAGTTCAGCAACATCATGGAACCCGGCAACAACAATCCCAAAACAACGGCGGCCAAAGACAATAAGGAGAAAGGGACACCCGTGACCGACAAGTTTGGCGTTGACCTGACCAAGGCAGCCGCCGAGGGTAAGCTCGACCCCGTGGTGGGGCGCAAGGCGGAAATTATGCGCGTGATGGAGATTCTCGGACGCCGCAAGAAGAACAACCCCATCCTCATCGGCGAGCCAGGAGTGGGCAAGAGTGCCATCGTGGAGGGGCTCGCCCAACTCATTGCCGGCAGAAACTGTCTGCCACAGTTTGAGAACAAGCGCATCGTGAACCTCGACCTGACGGGACTCGTGGCCGGCACCAAATACAGAGGCCAGTTTGAAGAGCGCATCAAGGCGCTCATCAACGAGCTGGAGAAGAATCCCCAGATTGTCCTCTTCATCGACGAGATACACACCATCATCGGAGCCGGCTCCACACCGGGTTCGATGGATGCCGCCAATATCCTGAAACCAGCGCTGGCACGCGGCACCATCCAGTGTATCGGTGCCACCACCATCGACGAATACCGCAAGTCTATCGAGAAGGACGGAGCCTTGGAGCGCCGTTTCCAGAAGGTAATGGTGGAACCCACCACCCAAGACGAAACGCTGCAGATACTGCATAACATCAAGGGCCGCTATGAGCATCATCACCACGTGAGCTATTCTGACGAGGCTTTGCAGGCTTGTGTCAATCTGACAGAACGGTATATCACCGAACGCCATTTCCCCGACAAGGCCATCGACGCCCTCGACGAGGTGGGCTCGCATGTCCATCTGCAGCATTTCCAGACTCCGAAGAGTGTGGTGGAACTCGACCGGCAACTGGCCAGGGTCAAGGATCTGAAGGAAGAGGCGGTGAGAAACCAGAACTTTGAGCTGGCTGCCGCCTACCGTGACCGACAGACCGCACTCGAACAGAAACGGAAGATGGAGATGGAAAACTGGCTGAAAGAGTCGTCGAAGACCCAACAGCAAATCAGCGAGAGCGAGGTGGCACAGGTGGTGTCTGTCATGTCGGGCATCCCCGTGCAGCGGATAGAGACCTCGGAGATGGAGCGGCTGCGCACCATGGGCGACACGCTGAAAGCAGCTGTCATCGGTCAGGACAAAGCCATCGAGACCACGGTGAAGGCCATCCGCCGCAACCGCATCGGACTGAGAGAGCCCAACCGTCCCATCGGTGTGTTCATGTTCCTCGGACCGACGGGTGTGGGCAAGACCTATCTCGCCAAGAAACTGGCCGAGCAGTTGTTCGGCTCGTCGGATGCGCTGATCAGAGTGGACATGAGCGAGTTTACGGAGAGTTTCAATGTGTCCAAACTCGTGGGTGCGCCTCCGGGATATGTGGGCTATGAAGAGGGCGGACAGCTCACCGAAAGGGTGCGCCGACACCCCTACTCCATCGTCTTGCTCGATGAGTTGGAGAAAGCCCACAGCAATGTGTTCAACCTCCTGCTACAGGTGCTCGACGAGGGACGACTCACTGACGGCAACGGACGCATGGTGGATTTCCGCAATACGGTCATCATCATGACCAGCAATGCGGGAACCCGACAGCTCAAGGATTTCGGCCGTGGCATCGGTTTCAATACCAGCGAGGCTGGCCTGCTCGGAACCCAGGACCGTGAGCACGCCAACTCCATCATCCGCAAAGCATTGAGCAAGCAGTTCTCGCCCGAGTTTCTGAACCGTATGGATGAGATTATCACCTTCGACCAGCTCGACCTCGATGCCATCAAGCGCATCGTCGACCTGGAACTGAGGGGACTCTACCAGCGCATGGGCAACATGGGTTACCAGCTGCAGATTACGGATGAGGCGAAAGAGTTTGTGGCCACCAAGGGCTATGATGTCCAGTTTGGTGCGCGTCCGCTCAAGCGTGCCATCCAGACTTACCTGGAGGATGAACTCTGCGACCGCATCGTCAACGAGGAACTGCAGAAGGGCGAAGTGACTATCGGGGTTGCAGAGGGCAAGATTACCGTCAGCAACCATTCCTGCGAATCAATGGTCGACAACGAACATAACGAAGATTAACGACAGAAAAAAAGCGGAAAAGAATTCTTTTCCGCTTTTTTTCTGTCGTAATATACAGATGCCAGTACTGGCATCAGAAATTATAGGAGAAGCCGAGCGAACTGTACTCCTTGAACTGGAAGTAGTCGAGTTTTTCGTCACGCTTGGCAGAATCGTCGAAACGGGGATAGAGGAAGATATTGGCGCTGATATACTTGCTCACACGCAACGAGATGGTGTTTTCCCATTCCATCAGCACACTCTCGTAGGTGGTATAGGTATAGAAACGGGTGCGCCAGTTCACCTGGTCTGAAATATTCCACCTCAGGTCGGCCGTGATCTGCGAACCAAAGTCCTCACGGGTACGGTTGTTGCCTCGTATGCTGTAGCGCGAGGCCAGGTTCTTCCGGTCGACATACCTGAAGTTGAAGGAGAGGACCGAAAGGTTGACACTACCCGAGAGCCGGTTGTTCTTGGTCTTGACCGAATAATCCATACCCAAACCGAAGTTGAGGTTGAAGGGCGACATAAAATCGGAGTAAACATAGTGGTCGTTGCTCTTCAAACCCTGTGTGAACTGGGTGTAGGCCAGCAGTTGGACCGTATAGTACCACTGTTTGGCAGCTTGCAAACCCAGTTTTCCCGTATATCGGATGAGGTCTTCGTTGGTCTTATATTTATGTACGGTGTCCCCCCTGGAAGTTTGGAAACCAAGTTTCAGTTCGAGTTTGTTCTCAAATTTCACCTTCTGCTTGTTGTTGTAGTTGGCATTCAGGGTGACACTTCCCACCATCGAATAGTTGCTTTCACCGCCCTTGTACCAGTTGTCGGTTACATAGTTCTGCAGGAACTGCAGGTTCTGGTCACCCGAGAACGACCAGAAGTTGGGTTTCTTGATGACCAGTCCTTGGGGCGCCACGGTGGGTTCGGCAGGCAGCAGGGCGGTATGCTCAGTGAGTTCCAACTCCTGCTTGAGCTGTTTTTTCTGTGGCTTGATGAGGGTGCCCGACTTACGTAGTTGGGTCTCGTTGCCCTTCACCAGCTCTGGCCGGTTGAGATAGATATGGAAAAGGGTGCGCTCCACCTGTGCCTCCATATCATCTACATTGTCGGCGAGCAGCGTCGTGTCGGCCTTGTCCAACGATAGCTGGTTGGCGATGGGCGCATGGTAGAACGTGAGGGGCACGAAGAGTTGGTAGAGCCTGTCGTCGGGTTGGGTGGCAGGTAGTGACTGGCTGAAGATGCTGTCGCGGATGACACTGAGCGTGTCCACATATCGGTTGACCCATGCCATGGAGTCTACCGGTTGTTGTTTCTTGACGGTATGTCGTTTGGCCGCCTGAATAGTGGTTGAAGAGGCAAGAAGCAGCACAGCCGCGGCCAGGATATGCAGGAGCGGGTTAGTATGAATTGTTTTCATGGTTGCAAAGTTAATCATTTCTGCTGGATTTCTGTTGGAAACAAAAAGAAAAAAATCATAAAAAACAAACAACTGGCATCAGAAAGGCATAGAATCATCGAAAAGCAGGCAAAAATTTGTCAGTTAGAAGAAAAATAACTAACTTTGCGCCTTGTATGAGCGACAATCAATACAAACCAAAATATAAAATTTACTATCGTGGCAGAAACTAAGTACATCTTCGTCACTGGCGGTGTCGTGTCATCGCTTGGCAAGGGAATCATTTCCTCTTCAATCGGTAAGTTGCTTCAGGCAAGGGGTTACAACATCACTATCCAGAAATTTGACCCCTACATCAACATCGACCCGGGTACGCTCAACCCCTACGAGCACGGTGAGTGCTACGTGACCGTGGACGGTATGGAAACCGACCTCGACCTGGGTCACTACGAACGGTTCACGGGCATCCAGACCACCAAGGCCAACTCGCTCACAACCGGCCGGATTTACAAGGCCGTCATCGACAAGGAACGCCGGGGCGACTATCTCGGCAAGACCATCCAGGTGGTTCCACATATTACCGACGAAATCAAACGCAACATCAAGCTGCTGGGAGAGAAGAATCACTACGATTTCGTGATTACCGAGATTGGCGGCACCATCGGTGACATTGAGAGTGCCCCCTTCCTGGAGGCCATCCGCCAGATGAAATGGGAACTGGGCAAGAATGCCGTGAGCGTACACCTCACGTTCGTGCCCTATCTCAAGGCTGCCGGCGAACTGAAGACCAAACCCACCCAGCACTCCGTGAAGGAACTGCAGAGCCAGGGCATCCAGCCCGACGTGCTCGTGCTCAGAACCGAGAAGCATCTCGACGAGAGCATCCTCAAGAAGGTTGCCTCCTTCTGCAACGTCGACCTCGACTGCGTGGTGCAGAGCGAAGACCTCTCCTCCATCTATGAGGTGCCCGTGAACATGCAGAACCAAGGGCTCGACGAGGCCATCCTGCGCAAGCTCAACATGCCCATCGGCGAGAAGCCCTCACTGGGACCATGGAAGAGTTTCCTGGAGCGCCGCAAGCATGCCACCGAGGAGGTACATATCGGACTGGTGGGCAAATACGACCTGCAGGATGCCTATAAGAGCATTCGCGAGAGTCTCTATCAGGCAGGTACTTATAACGACAAGAAAACGGTGATTCACTTCATCAACTCGGAGTATCTCACGGAG
>JAEDMP010000100.1 GCA_016302965.1 Bacteroidaceae bacterium | reverse complement strand
GGCTATGCCGTGGCCCCCCGTGTCGAGGCCCTGCGTCAAGGCACTCGGATGCACAAAATAATCATGCAGTTCTGCGGATGGGAACTGGTGAGGATGGAAGAGATATGAGAATCTTACTCCCAAAGTGTGGGTTATATAACTTCTTTTTTTTGCAGAATGAAGAGGAAGAAACAGTGTTCTGAATACAACAAGTATGCTTCCACAGCCCAAGTGCATATCGAAACCTACAATCCCAAATACAAGAACGATTTTATCCGTCTGAACAGAGAGTGGATAGAACGGTATTTCAAGATAGAAGCCTCTGATGTAGAGACCTTCTCTCACGTTGATGATCAATGAATACAGATAAACCTGTAACCAAATAGTATTGCCCCCATGAATATCGAAGAAGCAAGAACATTTACCCTGTCACTCCCCGGAGTGACCGAAGACCAACCGTTCGGCGATGACAATATCACCTTCAGAATCGAAGGTAAGATTTTCCTCTGCCTCTGGCTGGGAGGCGACAGCCAGAAACCGGGAGACTCGGCTCCGAGGTTTGCCCTCAAACTGGAGCCCGGGCGCAACGAAGAGTTGCGCGAACGCTATCAGGAGGTCAGCCCGGCGTGGCATTGGAACAAACGGCACTGGAGCGACGTGGCATATGAAGGGTTATCCGAAGCGTTGGTCAGGTCGTGGATTGAGGAGTCATACCATCTCGTGCTGTCGAAACTCCCCAAGGCCGTCAGGCAGCGTTACCAGCAGGTTGTCTGAAAACAGATGAGCCTTGCGAGCATATCCTGCCACAAAATATACAAACATCATATCACCCTACCCCATGGAACAACCGACACTCAACAGCCACAACAAGGAGGAGCACCGACCCTCGCATACAGCCGAACATCTACTCAACCAGACGATGGTGAGAATGTTCGGGAATCACGAAAACAGGGGAAAATGTAATATTTTGGAAAATAATCGGCAAAATATTTTGCAGTTTGAAAGAAAAACCCTACTTTTGCAAACGAAATAAAAAACAGCAGAACATGAGACAGAATCTATATAACATTTGGTGGTGGCGCAACTCGGGATTGAAAGAATCGCGGGCACTATGCCATATACCTTGAAATTGCATGGAATTGAAGATATGATAATAAAAAGGTGATAAGGAGGCTCGTCGGTTCTGCGACGGGTCTTTTTTATGACCAAAATTCCACAAGGGATGACCAACCATGTGGGACAGACATCAAACAAGTAAACAAAACAAAACAATACCGGATATGAGCTATCAAGTAGACGAAAAAGGATTTTACGGAGAGTTCGGCGGAGCCTACGTGCCCGAGATTCTCTATGCCACAGTGGAGAACCTGAAGAAGGAATACCTGAAGGTAATCGAGTCGGAGGAGTTCCAGAAAGAGTATATGGCGCTGCTGCGCGACTATGTGGGACGCCCCTCGCCCCTCTACCTCGCCAAGCGCATGAGCGAGAAATACGGCTGCCAACTCTATCTGAAACGCGAAGACCTGAACCACACGGGCGCACACAAAATCAACAACACCATCGGACAGATTCTGCTCGCCAAGAAGATGGGCAAGAAACGCATCATCGCCGAGACGGGTGCCGGACAGCACGGTGTGGCCACCGCCACGGTCTGTGCGCTGATGGACATGCCCTGTGTGGTGTACCAGGGAGCACTGGATGTGGAACGGCAGCACACCAACGTGGAGCGGATGAAGATGCTGGGAGCGGAAATCAGACCCGTGACATCGGGCAACTGTACCCTGAAGGATGCCACCAACGAGGCCATCAGAGACTGGTGCTGCCACCCCTCCGACACCTTCTATATCATCGGGTCCACCGTGGGACCCCACCCCTACCCCGACATGGTGGCAAGGCTGCAGAGCATCATCTCGAAGGAAATCAAAGAGCAACTGGTCGAGAAAACTGGACGCGACTATCCCGACTATCTGATGGCCTGTGTGGGCGGAGGATCCAATGCCGCAGGCACCATCTACCACTATATCGATGACGAACGGGTGAAGATTGTGCTGGCCGAAGCAGGCGGACTGGGCGTGGAGACAGGACATACCGCCGCCACCATCCATGCCGGCAGTCTCGGCATCCTGCACGGGGCTCGTACCCTGGTGATGCAGACCGCCGACGGACAGATTATCGAGGCGGAGAGCATCTCGGCGGGACTCGACTACCCGGGCATCGGACCCATGCACGCCAACCTCGCCACACAACATCGGGCTACCGTGCTGAGCATCAACGACGACGAGGCGGTGAAGGCCGCCTACGAACTGACCCGACTGGAGGGTATCATCCCCGCTCTGGAGAGTGCCCACGCACTGGCCGCCCTGGGCAAGATGAACTTCAGGAAGGAGGACGTGGTGGTGCTCACCGTCAGCGGACGAGGCGACAAGGATGTAGAGACCTATCTGAGCCACAAGGAGATGGCCGGAGAATACGGCAACTTCTGACCTCCAGCCGGCTGCAAACCAAAAACGTATCAAGAAAAAGAAGACAATGAACCAGACCATGAACAGTTTCCACTATACCACCGCCAGCAAGACCATCCTGGCCGACCTCTACACACCCGTGGGTGTCTACATGAGACTCCGCGATGTGTATCCACAGAGCGCACTGATGGAGAGTTCCGACTATCACGACGCCAACAACAGCCGCTCGTTTATCGGCATCAACCCCATCGCCTCGGTGGCCATCAACCATGGCATCGCCACCTGCACCCTGCCCGACGGAACAACCACCTCGCACGCCGTTGACCGGAACTACCGCTGCGACCATGCCATCAACGACTTCCTCGCCCACCTGAAGGTGGAGGGAGAGAACAGCCACTTCTGCGGACTCTACGGCTATACGGCCTTCAATGCGGTGAGGTATTTCGAGAACATCCACGTGAAGGAGGAAACCATCGAGCGCAACGATGCCCCCGACATGATGTATATCCTCTTCCGTGACATCATCGTGTTCGACCATTTCAACAACAGCCTCACCATCGTCACCCTCTGCGACGACGACCCGCAGAAGGCGGAGATGCATCTGGCCGAGATACAACGGCTGATGAACAAGGCCAACGTTCAGCCCTACCCCTTCCATCCCGTGGGCAACACCTACTCGCCCCTGACCGACGAGGAGCACAAGGCGAACATCCGACGGGGCATCAGCCACTGCATGAGGGGCGACGTGTTCCAGATTGTGCTCTCGCGACGTTTCATCCAGCGCTACGAGGGGGATGACTTCAAACTCTACCGCGCACTGCGCTCCATCAACCCCTCGCCCTACCTCTTCTACTTCGACTTCGGCGGCTTCCGCATCTTCGGATCCTCGCCTGAAACCCACTGCCGCATTGAGCATGGCAAGGCTTATATCGACCCCATCGCCGGCACCACCAAACGCACAGGGGATGCCGAGGCCGACCGCCGCGGTGCCGAATACCTGCGCAACGACCCGAAAGAGAATGCGGAACACGTGATGCTGGTGGACCTGGCCCGCAACGACCTGAGCCGCAACTGCCACGGGGTGAAGGTGGACTTCTACAAAGATCTGCAGTACTACTCACACGTCATCCACCTCGTATCGCGCGTGAGCGGTGAACTCGACGAGGGGGCCGACCCCATCAAGGCGTTCATCGACACCTTCCCCGCCGGAACGCTCTCGGGAGCACCCAAGGTGAGGGCCATGCAACTCATCAGCGAGTATGAGCCGCACAGCCGCGGTGCCTATGGCGGCTGCATCGGTTTCATCGGACTCGACCGCAGCCTCAACCAGGCCATCACCATCCGCACCTTCGTGGCCCGCAACGGCGAACTGTGGTTCCAGGCGGGAGGCGGCATCGTGGCCAAGAGCGACGAGGACTATGAACTGCAGGAGGTGAACAACAAACTGGGGGCACTGCGCAAGGCCATCCAACTGGCAGAAAACATGTAGCACCCTAACATCCAACAAGAACCATCCAACAAGCATCATCATGAAAATCGTTATCATAGACAATTACGACTCGTTTACCTATAACCTCAGCCACTTGGTGAAGGAACTGGGCGCAGAGGTGAGCGTAGTGCGCAACGACGAGTTTGAACTGGAAGCACTCGACGCATTCGACAAGATTATCCTCAGTCCCGGACCGGGCATCCCCTCGGAGGCCGGACTGCTGCTCGAGGTCATCCGACACTATGCCGGACGCAAACCGATACTCGGTGTGTGTCTGGGCCATCAGGCCATCGGCGAGGTGTTCGGCGGCCAGCTGACCAACCTGAGCACAGTGTTCCATGGGGTGGCTACCGAAGGAACCCAACTGGGCAACGACTATCTCTTCGACGGACTGCCCGAAAGAATCACCATGGGCAGATACCACTCCTGGGTGGTGGACCGCGAGGGATGGCCCGAGGCACTGGAAGTGACGGCACTGAGCGACGAGGGCCAGGTGATGGCGCTACGTCACCGGGAGATGGATATCCATGGCATCCAGTTCCATCCCGAGAGTGTGCTCACACCCGACGGCAGAACCATGCTCGAGAATTTCATCCGCCACTGACAGCGACAGCTACCCCAAAATCATCTACATCTATATATCAACCACATAACAATATCAGCATCATGAAAGAAATTCTCAACCGGGTGTTGGCCCAAGAGGAGCTGACACGACAGGAAACCAAAGACATACTCATCGGCATCACCCAAGACCGATACCCCAACGAACAGATTACCGCCCTGCTCACCGCCCTGCAGATGAGAGGGGTGACCGTGGACGAACTGCTCGGATTCCGCGACGGCATACTGGAGACCGGCGTGCCTGTGCCGCTCGACTGCGAACGCTATATCGACGTGGTGGGAACAGGAGGTGACCGCAAGAACACCTTCAACATCTCGACCACTGCCTGCTTCGTCATCGCAGGTGCCGGCTACAAGGTGGCCAAACACGGCAACTATGCCGCCACCAGCACCAGCGGTGCATCGAACGTAATCGCCAACCACGGGGTGAAGTTTACCGACGACCTCGACCAGCTGAACCGCTGCATCAACGAGTGTGGCATCGTGTATCTGCACGCCCAGCTCTTTGCCAAAGCCATGAAGTTTGTGGGACCCATCCGCAAGGCTCTCCAGTTCCCCACCTGCTTCAACCTGCTGGGTCCCATCGTCAACCCCTCGAAGCCACAATGCCAACTGCTCGGTGTGGCCAACCTCGACCAGATGCGCCTATATAATAATGTGTACCAGAAAATAGGCATCGACTATGGTATCGTGAACAGCATCGACGGCTATGACGAAATCTCGCTCACGGGCGACTTCAAGGTGACCACCAACCAGTATGAACGCATCTTCAAACCCCAGGACCTGGGCTTCGGCATCACCCAACCCGAGGAACTGATGGCCGGCGCCAACGAGAAGGAGGCCAAGGAGATATTCGACCGCGTACTCAGCAACACGGCACTGCCCGCACAGAAGAACGTGGTGCTCGCCAATGCCGCCTTCGGCATTCAGGTGCTGGAACGGGGACAGAAGGAGATTGAGGAGTGCATCGACATCGCCCGCGAGTCGATTGACAGCGGCAAGGCACTCGCCACCTTCCACAAGTTTGTTGAACTGAACAGCTGAAAACTATGACAGACCGAGGAAGCATCGAGGAGATAAAAGGGGGAGCCACCCACGACATCCTGCAGGAGATTGTCGCCCACAAACGACAGGAGCTGGAACGGATGAAGACCAAAACGCCCGAACGGCTGCTGCACGCCGAGGTGGAGCGGATGCTGGGAGGCCGGGTGGCATCGCTCCGGGAGGCCGTGAGCCAATCGGCCACAGGCATCATCGCCGAGTTCAAGCGGCGCTCGCCCTCCAAGGGATGGATCAAGCAGGAGGGAAAGGCCAGCCGCATCCCGCTGAGTTACCAGCAGCAAGGGGCTGCCGCCGTCAGCATCCTCACCGACAGCCACTACTTCGGGGGCTGCGACACCTTCGTCACCGAAGCGAGGGAGGCGGGAGTGACCATCCCCATCCTCTACAAGAACTTCGTGGTGGATGAATACCAGCTCTTCCAGGCGCGCCGCTGCGGGGCTTCGGCTGTGTTGCTGATTGCCGCCTGCCTCTCCAAACAGGAGTGCCGCCAACTGTTGCGCATGGCCCATGAACTGCAGTTGGAGGTGCTGCTGGAGATGCACGGCGAACAGGAGGCGGAATATGCCGACTGGGAGCCCGACCTCTGCGGAGTGAACAACCGCAACCTGGGCTCGTTTGTCACCTCGATAGACAACTCTTTCCGCATGGCATCGCTGCTGCCGGCCGGGGCGGTGAAGGTGAGCGAGAGCGGCATCTCACGTCCCGACGTCATCCGCGAACTGCAGATAGCGGGATTCCAGGGGTTCCTCATCGGAGAGACCTTCATGAGAGAGGATGACCCGGGCGAGGCACTGGGCAGCTTCATCAGAGAGATTCAGACCGGAAACTGAACACAGCCATGGAAAGGAAACGAATCATCAAGGTGTGCGGCATGACCGATGCCTCCAACATCAGGCAGGTGGCGGAGACGGGCGTGGACTGGATCGGTATGATTTTCTGGCAACCCTCATCGCGCTGCTGCCACGACCCGGGCGTGGCCCAGACCATTCCCGAAGGCATCCAACGGGTGGGTGTGTTTGTTGACGAAGAGGTGGAGACCATCGTCAGAAGGACGGAGGAATGCGGCCTCAACCGGGTGCAACTGCACGGCAGGGAAACGGCAACGTCTATCCGCCAACTGAGGCAACGACTGCCCCAAGGGGTGGAAATCATCAAGGCCATCAGCATCC
>JAEDMP010000028.1 GCA_016302965.1 Bacteroidaceae bacterium | reverse complement strand
TAAAGATGATACTTGGAAAGTAGTCGAAGTTTATCGCAGAGACATGTGATTTTTCGGGTCACCCCAAAATACCATGAAGCCTCATCAACATGTTAAATCGTGGTAAATGTGGAGAAGCGCGCTTGGGTATGTTTGGATAAGAGACGAAAGTTTTGTATCTTTGCAAGCGGTTGCAGGCTTATCTCTCCTGTAATTGCTGAAAGAGAATGGGCACCTATATAAATAAAGGTAATTACGATTTTTCACAGGTACTGAATTCAACCTATGTTGACAAATCTGGTCTTATCTCGGTAATAAACGGAACACTGTTTACTGAGCAAAGACGCAGTTGCGTAACCCGTTCACGCCGCTTTGGAAAATCCATGGCGGCAAATATGCTTTGTGCCTATTATGACCGTTCATGCGATTCGCGCGCGCTCTTTGAGAATCTGGAGATTGCCCACGACCCCTCCTTTGAAAAGTATCTGAACAAGTTTCCCGTCATCAAACTGGACATTACTGACTTTACCACACAGTTCAAAGATGACCCTGCTATCATTGACAAGATTCAAGAGGCATTAAAGGCAGATATCTGCGAAGCATATCCCAATATCATTCCAGATGATTTCGATGATGATTTCATGGAAATGCTCATCCGTATCAATCAGGCAACCAGCGATTCCTTCATCATGGTCATCGACGAATGGGATGCCATCTGCCGTGAATTTGAGTCAGGCAGCAAGGTCATGGACTCATATATCAACTGGCTCAGACGTTTGTTCAAGGGAGGCAACACATCAAAAGTGTTTGCAGGTGTCTATATGACTGGCATTCTGCCTATCAAGAAGTACAATACAGAGTCGGCACTGAATAATTTTTGGGAGTATTCCATGTTATTGCCGCGCAAAGCAGCAAGATTCTTCGGGTTTACCAAACCAGAGGTAAAGGAACTCTGCAAAAACCACAACATGGATTTTGACGAGATGACAAAATGGTACGATGGCTATCATATTGGCAACGAGCCTTCTATCTTCAACCCGAATTCTGTCATGCAAGCCATCGACGCAGGGATATGCGTGAACTTTTGGGCGTCAACGGGTGCCTATGACAAGGTTGTCTCATACATTGACATGAATTTTGAGGGCTTGAAGGATGATATTCTCTCCATGATTGCTGGTGGCACATGTCCCGTAAGGGCTACAAAATTCTCAAATGACATGCATGACATCAAATGCAAGGATGATGTGCTCACGGTGCTCATTCATCTGGGATACCTTGCCTACAATCCGGAAACGAGAAGATGTTATATCCCGAACTTTGAGGTCAAACAAGAGATGGAGAATGCTGTTGAAGACAGCAGTTGGAGAATAGCCAAAACTATTACTGATTCCTGCGATTTGCTTGATGCAACTCTTGGTGGTGATGCCGATTATGTAGCCAAAGCCATCGACCTTGCCCATGATGAAAATACAAGCATCCTCTCCTACAACAACGAGAACTCGCTTGCTTGTGTTTTGACCATCGCATACATTTATGCCCAGAACGACTATATCGTACACCGTGAACTCGCCACCGGCAAGGGCTTTGCAGACCTGGTTCTCATTCCACGCAGGAATGTTGACAAACCGGCTATCGTTCTCGAACTCAAATACAAAAAGGACGTAGAGGCTGCCATCGACCAGATAAAGCACAAGCAATACGTGAGCAAGATAGAACAGTATACAGGCAACATCCTGTTGGTCGGCATCAACTACGACAAGAAAGAAAAACGGCACACGTGTGTAATCGAGACGGTCACCAAGTAAAATCTACATTCAATGCCATTAGAACTATTGCTCATCCAAAGACAATAGCAAGAGATGAGTGCCGTCAATCCTGAGTAACCACTAACTCATGTGGGGACTGCTGAAAGGCAGTTCCCCTCACGCAATAATCGCCAAAATCCGTCAAACTGCGTTTTTGGCACTTTCCAACTGGGAAAATAAATTTTCCTAACTGGAAAGATAAATTTTTCCAGTTGGGCATTTTTCTTTACATACGCTTTTCCAAGGGCAAAATACAATCTGTACTGCACATAGATTTCGTTGTCTGTTATCTGTTGCAGGAAGCAGGAAAAACCCACAATGTTTTACTGCACAAAGAGGGATGAATCCATAAGTATCCATATAGGAAAAGCAAACAACGACAAACATTGACTCAAACTATTTTTCAAAAAAAAACATGAAAAACTTTCCCTGTTTAACAAAAAAAGGTTATCTTTGCACCATCTTCATCATCTTTTCTTGATGACGCATCAAGACGGGTTCTTGAAATGTGACAAGAAAGATAGCCTGCGCCGTGACCAATCCCACAGCACAAAATGCGGCAACGGGATATGGTAGAATGGGTTGGGCAATGGAGATTGACATAAGAAAGGCGTTTACTCGACGCTTTGTTCATGACTAACTGAAATCTAGCAAATTTCCAATCCTGTCTTGGACATAGCAACGGTAGATGCCCCGGGTGTGATTTTCTCATCACAGCCCATCATACGTATTGGCAATGGTCAATATGCCTGTATTCCGTATAGGTATATGATTGTTGTATCCATGTCGTAGGGTTGTGCATAGAATCATATCGGCGTGGGCTCTAACGTTGTCTGTTCAACAGGATTAGGCAATGCTAGAGCCTCAGTTAGTGGGACAGATAACGAGGAAGTTCCCACGCTCTTTTATTGTGCCATCAGCAAGAATGATCACCCGGTCCTATCCAGGGAACAGTAGGCCATTGTTTTTTTGTTTGTCAACTTAAATCGTAAGAAAATGATGCCTCAATCCGATTTGCCAAGAATAGTCTTGACGACTTTGTGTACATGGCTACTCTGCCTGTTTGTTTCTGCGCAAGGACAGATTTCGGTTGCAAAATTTGAGTGTCTGGAGAATGACGTGATGATCAATGATGTCATTGACTCCAACGGCAATCCTTGTGCGCTCATCAAAGTGGAAACCACGCAAAAGGGTTTCAAATTTGAAGCCAGTTCGTATGGTGTGACCAAAGTAGACGAAAACCATAACGGAGAGATATGGGTATATGTCTCTGACAAAGAAAACCGTCTGACCATCACCCATCCCACCTTGGGCATACTCCGTAATTACAAATTGAATCCTGCAGTACGCAAAGGGCGGGTCTATCTGATGCAAATCAGCACTGGTACAGAGCATATCATCATCGAACACAATGCGACCAAACAGTACATTTCTTTCAATGTGTTCCCCTTGAATGCCACGATTAGCGTGGAGGATGAGCCATGGCCTGTAGATGCCAATGGACATACCGAACGTCTCAGCAATTTCGGTGAATACAACTATCGCGTCGAGGCTCCCAATTACCATTCGACAGTGGGAAAGGTAAAACTCTTCAGTGCCGAAAACAAAGTGGAACTGAATATCCGTCTGAGACCCGCCTTCGGCTGGTTGGCCATCGATGAGAACGAAACCACACGCGGCGGAGAACTCTATATCGACAATATCCGTATCGGGAAACTTCCACTGGCTGAAAAACCCGAGGTGACCAGTGGAGTACATAAGGTGAAGATTGTGAAAGACCTTTACAAGATGTACGAAAATACCATTTCTGTCACTGACAGTATGACCATTGAACTGGCTGCCCGACTGGAGGCTGACTTTGCCACAACCAAACTCGTGGCCGATGACGGTGTGGAAATATGGATTGACGATGAATATAAAGGCAAGAGTGTATGGAAAGGCCCTTTGCGCAATGGCGACTATAAGGTTACCTGCAAAAAAGAGAACCATCGGGAGGTGTCCCAAATCATTCATATCCAGGATGGTATCACCGACCCCATCCAGCTCAAATCACCCATCCCCATCTATGGCTCTCTCTCCATCTCGACTTCTCCTGCTGGGGCTACAGTCCTGGTTGATGGAAAACAGGAAGGTGTGACACCACTCTTCATTCCCAAACTGCTGATTGGCAACCATCAGGTGAAGGTGACTTTGGAGAATTACAAAGCCGAGGAGCAAAAGATTGTAGTGCATCAGGATGCACAGGAGTCGCTGAACTTCACGCTCCATGACTTTGCCAAATTCAGAATCAGCAGTAATCCGGGTGCATCGCTGTATATCAACGGCAAATATGTGGGTTATACACCGTGTACGTTTGAGTCGGCTTCCGGTGTCTATGATGTAGAACTGAGCAGGTCTCAATACAAGACCCTGCGCAAGAAAGTGACAATGAAGAGTTCTTCACCCAATTTGTCATTCAAACTCCACCGCCAGTTCCAAAAACATTGGACTATGTATATCCAGCCCTCTGTATGCAAGAACAACAGCAACCTGACTTTCGGAGGAACAGCCGGTGTCCATTTGTCCAAACTGAATCTTGAGGGTTATTACATGCTCCCTACCGAAAAGAGTGAGCCCATCTATTGGTCGACGGCTGACAATACGGAATCTCGCCCCTACGGATGCCGATATAAACCCACGCTGATTACAGGCGGTCGCGCTGGTTACAATATCATCATTGGCCGTTTCCTCCGTTTCACACCGCAGGTTGGCGGACACCTTGTCAACTTCACGAGCGACGAGCTGGACGAATCCACCTATTACTCCCCTGACCATGAGTTTTATGCCATCAGTGCCACGGTGGGTGCCCGCTTTGAGTGTGCCATCATGAACCACTTGGGTTTGAGCGTCACGCCCGAATATATGGTTCCCATCATCAAGTCGGACGATTACAAGGCCGTTTCGGCCATCTCTACCTATTTCAAGGATTTCACCGAGGGATTCAACTTAAGAGCTGGAATCTATTTTTATTTCTAACCAATCAAGATGTACAAGATGAAATACCTATCAGCATGGGTTGTCCTGGTTGCGGCCCTTTACGGTTGTGCCGACGACCTGAATTACAGTGAAACGCACGTGCCTTCGTTGGAGGTGCATTATATAGCCTGTGATGCTCCGACCAACCTGTTCCTCCAATCGCATGAAGACAACTGTGAAATGGCGGTGCAATCCGCAAATACCCCCTGGCAAATATCAGGTATGGCCGATTGGCTGTCGGTTTCTCCGAAGAGTGGCGACAACGACCAGGTCGTGAGACTGTCAGCCGGACAGAATCCCTCGGGTGAGGACATCCGAACCACCCTATTCCGTCTGGAATCCAAGTTAGCGGCTTATCCCTACCAAAAAGAGTTCTCACTATCCCAATATGCCTCCGACCCATACGTCAATATGGACATCTCTACTTTGACCATATCGGGCAGCGAATACCATCAGTCCTACAACGTGGATTCCAACATCGACTGGGGTGTTTACTCTTCAAACACTTCTTGGCTGACTGCAGCCAAATCCAGCGACGGGAAAATACTGACCATCCATACGTTGGCCAACACGGATTCGTATTCGCGCACAGGATACATCTATCTCCAAAAGAAAGCCAACTCTTCCACCCTGCATCAGATAAAAATCACGCAAAATGTGGCATCTATGACCATCGACAATAACGAGTCTTTGCTGCAATATACGAATGATGGTGGCAGTTATCAGTTGCAGATTGCATCCGATGCAGATTGGAATGCCTCGACACAAGGCGATTGGATAGAGGTGAACCCCGATGCCGGAAAAACCGGCAACACAACGGTCACCATCAGCACAACGCCCAACTATACAGAAAGTAAACGTTATGGCAACGTCTATTTCAAACATGGCAACGTCCTGAAAAGTACCATTGAAATCATGCAAGAGGGCATCTCGATGTCGCTCTCACAAAGCAGCCTGGCATTTGATTGCTCCGAGTCATCAAAGACAATCACCGTGACAGCCAACACAGACTGGCAAATCCTGAGTCAGCCCGACTGGGTTGTCATCACGCCGAACGAAGGCAAGGGAGACGGAGCGATAAGCATCAAGGCACTATCCAACTATTCGTCCGAAAAGCGTGAAGGTACGATTACGGTAGGCAAAGCCGGAACGACCTTCCAGAAGACCATCAGCGTCAGCCAAAAGGCATGGGTGTTTGAGAACCTGATAGTGAATCTGAACTTTGATGCGGATGCTGCCAAAGAGACTGTAGACCTGCAAGTAGAAGGTGCATGGACTGCGATGACCTCGCACGACTGGATTACCGTGACCCCTTCCACAGGAAACGGAAACGGACAGATAGAGGTGGCAGTAAAAGAGAATACCTCAGCAAACCAGCGCACCGGTGTGGTAGAACTCACGTCGGCCAAAACCAAACTCAGCATCTCTGTTGCCCAGCGAGGCAAATACTTTACGGTGGATGGCAGCCAACTCTCCAAAACACTCGGTTCAAGAGGCGGTAGCCACCGCATGCAGTTCCAGACCAACGAAAATTGGACGGCATCCCATACGGCCACCTGGGCCACACTGTCGCAGACCAGTGGAAAGGGAGATGTGGATGTGACCCTCACCGTGGCCGACAATCCTTCGTTGAGCAGCCGGGAAGACACGACCACCATCACCCCCGCCTATCTGCAACCCACCAGGGTGATCACGCGACAGGACGGCCGTTATCTGAAGGTGAACGTCACCCAGATTTCTTTCTTCAAGAAGGGGGGAACCACCGATGCCTATCTTGTTGATACCGATGCCGACTATACCATCTCTACAGATGACTCATGGATTTCTGTCACCCATGACACCACTGCCCATGCGTTTACGGTGACAGTTACCGAAAATACCGCAGAGGACAAGAGAACAGGACGGGTGGTTGTGGCCATGACAAATCTTCGCGACGGCGAGAGTTTCCATGTAGAGATTCCCGTCACACAATCCGGAACTGCAGAAACCCTCAATATCCAGAACTTTGGAAGCGACCAGAACTGGAATCTGGGAGGTGACCTTCATTTCAATCTCAAAGTGACAGGCTACGGTTCGGATGAAAACTGGAACACGGGAGATAATGCCTCCTTTGGAGTGAAGGTATCCGGTTTCGGCAAGGAGGAGAACTGGAATTATCGATAACATGTCAAATCAAGGACAACTAATAAGTAACAAATAAACAAAAAAAATACAGCATTATGAAAACGAAAAGCTATATTCTGACAGCATTGGCCAGCAGCGTGCTGGCGCTGGCTCCACTTGCCAGTTCCTGTTCTTCTGAGCTGGATGAACAGAATCAGGTGAACAGCGAAACGCAGGTAGACGAGAACGGTAAGCACACGGTAAAGTTGCATTTCAATGTAAGCAAGACACCGTTCGACGGCACAGCCACTACCCGGAGTGCCGACAAGGGATGGGAGGACAAAGACATCGTGTTCCTCATCTTCACCCGCGCCAATGGGGAGACCACCAATGGTCATGCCATGTATGATGCCACCAAGCAGGAATGGTCGGTCAACTTTGAACTCTCTTTGGCCAAAGACCAGACCACAGCCTGCAAGGCTTACTATATTGACGGTGTCAAGGCTGTAGATTCGATTTTAGTGGCAAAAACGATTCAGGTGCTGCCCACTATGGGGGTATATAGCGATGAGAATGCCACCTACTTCTATCCTACCAATGGCACACTCGAAGTGACAGCCAATCTGACCCCCCTGACAAGCAGAATCCGATTCAAGGACAATCATTCCACGATAGACACGGAGACACAATATATCATGTCTAAGGTAAAACACATCACTTCTTTTGACAAAGAAAAAATGACGCTTACCGAGGAGGAAACATCTGTCCACTTCCGTGTCAACAAGGATGGCTATACAGACTATCTCTATGGTACTTGCGCAGATAATACCAATCGCACGATGCGCATCACAAGCCCGGATTGTAACTACACGACAGAGTTTGAATCCGACATGTTTGTAGTGGGCAAGAGCGGATGGATGGATCTGCCCAACCCCATTAGTCATAATGGTTGGAAACAGGAATGGTTGGAAGGAACAGTGGGCAGTCATGATTATGTGGATCTGGGTTTGCCCAGCGGACTGAAATGGGCCAAGACCAATGTGGGCGGCACTGTCGAAACAGATGCAGGAGATAAATATTATTGGGGTGCTATTACTACATCAGGTTCATATAGCAATTCTACAACCAGCATTAGCGGAAATGCTTCTTATGATGCTGCAAGAGCCATTTGGGGAGAAACCTGGCGTATGCCCACAAAGGAAGAATTTTTGGAGTTGAGAGACAATTGCTCCATTAGTTATAACATTTCGGGCAGTTACAATGGAACCGTGTTTACTGGCCCCAACGGGAAAAGCATTTATATCAAAGCATACACATATTGGACTGCTACGCCGAATAATTCATCAAGTGCATATAAATATTATATCTATAACAATCGCATTCCAGAAACATATTGGGATACTAAATCGTACACATATTATATCCGCCCTGTCACTAATTAATCATCAACCCTATAAACATATCACATCATGAAAAAGTATCTATTGTCACTCATGGCCATGCTGTTTTTGGCCACGGCAGCCCAAGCACAGTCCACTTATGCCAAGCAACTGGCCAAACAGCGCAAGAAGGAATATAAGACTGCCATGAAACAGCTCAAGAAAGAGAACTGGAAACCCTTGCAGGTGGGCCGTTCGGTAGAAGTGCTGCTGCTGGAATATTACAGCAAGCTCGAGCAACTCGGCGAGAATGGTTACGGCATTACGGGCGAAGGCCATGTAGGCATCAAGAGCAGCGGTGAGGCTGTTACCTATAACAATGCTGCCCAGAAATATGCCCAGCAGTGCGGATCAACCGTCAAGGGACGTATCGTGCGCGACATTGCCACAAACGAAAACAACGTGCAACAGGATTTCAGCCATTTCTATTCAGCCTATGAGACGATGGTGGAAAAGGAAATCAAAGGTGAGATGAAAGCCGCCTTTACGGTCTATAAAGAACTGAAAGGCAACGGCTATGACTTCCAGACCTATTTCATCATTGACGAAGATGCTGCCACCAGTGCCCGCATCCGCGCCTTCGAAAACGCAGCACGTGAGAGCGAGGCGGCACAGCGCTATGCCGAAAGAGTGTCCAAATTCGTGCGCGACGGATTTAAAGAGAATGAATAATCATACACGACTCCAATAAGCAGAGTGTGCCACTCATGAGCCTTCGTCATGTATTGGCACACTCTCTTGGTATCATCTGACTCTATGTATACAAAAATATTGACCGTCATCTTGATGCTTGCCGTCGGCGTGACTCCCATCGGAGCTCAGAACTGGGATGCAGTGAAGACCGACCGCTCTTATTACCATGGTGAAGGCTACGGGGCTTCCGTTGCTGAGGCCAAGAGCAACGCCATCGCCCAGTTGCTGGAATCAATCAGCATGCAGATTGAAGTGGAAGGAACACACAAAATCAAAGAAGAGGAAACCAACGGGAAGGTGAATGGACAGTCGTTTTTCCAGCGTTCCACCAAAACCTTTTCGACCGCCAAACTCACCAATGTCGAGACCATCACCATCGAGGATGAACCCAATGCCCATGTGGGCTGCTGGGTAAAGGTGGCTGACTTGAACAAGATATTCGATGGCCGACGAATGCAGATCAAGGAGTATCTTGACAATGCCTTGCGCTCAGAGGAAAAGGGCAAGGTAGACGATGCCTTGCGCTACTACTATTGGGGATATTCGTTGGTGCGTTCGCTGCAGTATCCCTCGAAGGAGACCTATACCGACCCCGACGGCACATCCCACCCCATCCTCTCCTGGACCATCCATCAGATGGATGATATACTCGATGACATCAAGGTGAACGAAGAAGGAAGAAACGGTGATGAGGTAATCCTTCATTTCACCTACAAGAACCGTCCCGTGAGCAGTCTGGATTTCACCTATTTCGATGGCAGCGAATGGAGCAATGTGCTGCGTGCGCGCGATGGTATCGCCACCATCATGCTTGACAAAGGCATAGAGAACTATCGTGTGAAGATAGATTATGAGGCCAAACACCGGGCCAATCTGGACGACGAACTGAAGAGTCTGCTGACGGTTATTCCCGGACAACCTATGGCCAATGCCTACTTCAACATCAGCAAAAACAACCTGACATCGGACAAGGGGATGGTGACCATGGGCGTAAGCGTTGATGCCCAACCAACGAATATCCAGAAAACGTTCAGCCAACTCAGCGAACGGCAAACGGGCACGCTTTCCAAGTTCGGACAAATCGAAAAGATGGACAATCCCGGCTCATATCTCTCGACGATGGAGCGTATCGTGAACAGCATCCGCCGCAATACGCCTCACACCATCCAAGATGATTTTACGGCTGAGGGACTGGATATCTTCAATCGGCTCATCAACAAATATGGCAAACGTCAGATTATCGGCAATCCCACACTCACCTTCACACAGTCGAAGCATAGTGTTTTCTGTCGCGGACTGAAAATGTCATTCTCGTTCTCCACGGGACTCTACAGGCGTTTTGTCGAGGAGGTGGTATTCACATTCGACAAAAAGAGCGGCAAGGTGGAGAATGTGAGTTTCGGATTGGGCAAGACCGCAGAGACCGACATCCTCTGCAAGGGTGACTGGCCGCAGGAAGCCCGCATGGCTATCCTGCAGTTCATGGAAAACTACAAAACGGCCTACTCACTTAAACGCTTGGATTATATCGAGTCCATCTTTGCCGACGATGCCATCATCATTGTGGGCAATGTAGTGAAAAAGGCCGGAGCCGACCGTTCTGATTTGGCCAAGAAAGCCATCTACAACGACATTGTGAAATACAACCGTTATGACAAGAAAACCTATCTCAATAATCTGCGCAACTGTTTTGATGCCCAGGAATATATCAACATTAGTTTCTCTGACAACGACATACGGCATCTGAAGAATGGCGGTCAGGTATATGGCATACAGATTACGCAGGATTATTATTCCGCTCACTATGGCGACCATGGTTATCTTTACCTGATGATTGACATGAACGACGAGGACAACCCTCTCATCAAGGTGCGCACCTGGCAACCCAGCAAGGACTATACTAACGATGAACTGGTTGACGGTCTCTACAGTTCTTCCAATTTCAATATTACAAACACGCAAAACTGATGAAAAGCAACTGTTTCATACTGCTAACCCTACTTGGTTTATCGGCACCGGCTGCAGCCCAAGACACCAACAACTTTGACGCTTACCGTCAGAACATGCTGGACAGATTCTATCGTTACAAGGAAGGCGTGTTGGCTGATTATGCCACTTACCTGAAAGGGGTATGGGAACGTTTTGAGACCTTCAAAGGCATCAAACGGCAGGAAACTCCCAAGCCGAAAGTGCTTCCCAAGGGCTATGACGAGCCGGTAACCAATCCCGTAACAACAGTTCCGCAAGAGCAGCCTGAGCCTGAGGTTCAGCCGTCGCCACAACCCGTGGATCGCCCCAAACAGGCTACTTCCCCAACTCCGTCAACACCCGTTGTTCCTCCTGTCCGGATGGAGCAAATCCCATTCTCTTTCTACGGCATCACTTTGAAGGGACCAAAGGCGGAATTCCCCCCTCTACCCTCATTGGACAAACAGCACCTCTCTTCTGCCTGGACGGCTTATCAGAAACGGTCGGCAAAGGAAGTGGTTCCCTCATTGGGCAATATGGTCCAAAACATGCATCTCAATGATTGGCTGACAGTTGATATGGTTCGCCATTATGCCGACAAGTTGCTGGCCTCACATAGCGGTAGCGACCGTATTCTGCTGCAACACACGATACTGACCACGATGGGCTACGATGTGCGCCTGGCGAAGACGGACGAAGAACTGCTGCTGCTGATCCCCTTTACGCAGATGATCTACGAACGACCCTTCATTGAGATGAATGGGCATAAGTATTTCACCTTCAAGGACAGCAAAAGCCCATCGACGGAATCCTTGAAACCCATCTACACTTGTAAGATTGCTGCCGATGTGGACGCAGGCAGATATGTCAATCCTTTGATTTCTGGAGGTATCATCATACAGCATACCGGGACCGACCATCCTTGTGTGTTGAACTATCAGGATATAACCATCAAGACTATCGTGAACACGCCCGTAATGGAGATGTTCAGACATTATCCCCAAATGGATATCCCCTGCTATGCCAAATCAAGCATTCTGCCGCTGTTGCGGGAAGATTTACTGAAACAATTCCGACCATACATCGCCCATCTCTCCAAACCGGATGCAGCAAGGAAACTGTTGCATTTCATCCAACACGCGTTCCAATATGCTACGGATGGCGACCAGCACGGTTATGAGAAGTCCTATTTTGTAGAGGAGAATTTCTACTATCCCAAAAACGACTGCGAAGACCGTTCCATCCTATTCGCATTTCTGGTAAGGAATCTCTTGGGGCTGGATGTTCATCTCGTACAGTATCCTGGCCATGAATGCACGGCTGTATGCTTCAACGACCCCACCGTGCAAGGTGACGGATATATCTATCAACAGAAGAGATACATCATCTGCGACCCCACCTACATTGGTGCTGGAATAGGTATGTGTATGCCGAAATATCGTTCCGAGAAACCAAAAATCCAATTGTGGTGATACAGGAATCAGGATGAACCCCATAAACATATCACATCATTAAAATGGATCTTTTTTGCGCAGATTTATGTCTTTGCCCCCCCAGATTTGGGCAGATGCTGTCTTTTCCTGATTTCACTAGACACTTTTTTCTTTCATTAACTGAAACTGTAGACAGCTTTGGAAAAGCCATACTGAATCAATAGACACATGCCACAAAAGCATGCTGTTTTTGTTGACACAGCGGTCATGCTGGACATGCAGAGCCCGGGCTACTCTGTTCGGCATGGTAAAAATGTTTTTACTTATGCCTGCAAAAGTACTGCAAAAAAAAAACGGAACCACCAAATAATGGGGCGATATTTTGGATATAAAAAATCATCGCAACCAGCGGGCCGACATCTCCGCCATGAAGAACCTGATTCGGTTGCCCATGCTGTAGTTCAATTCACGCCAAGTGCCATTCGACTCGGGAAAAAGCCGACACCATTTCCGGATGTTCCTGCTCTTTTTGTCCAGCACATACTGTGACTTGTTGAGAAATTTCCGGATGGTCAACTCCTTCTCCAAACTGTCATACACGCCGTGCTGTCGATAAAAACGTTCCACCTCGGCGATGGCTTTGGCAAAGCTGTCTATCCGCTTGTCGATATCCATGCTGCAATAGTTGTTGGAATCATACTGCACGTAATGATACAGTGCCTTCTTGACGCTTGCGAAAGAGCGCGCATAGTAAAACAGTTTGCAACAGAAGATATAGTCCTCCCCAAAATCGATGTCACGGGCAAAGCGCAACTGGCACTCCACCAAAACGCTCCGCCTCACCAGGAGTTTCCAGAGCACTCCCTTGATTTTCAGCAGGGTCATCGCTTTCATGGCCTCCGTATGCTCTCGTGGATAATCCTGAGCCACGATTGCGGAGCCACCCGGCCGGTCTTCGTAATAGTTACAGCCCACCACATCCGCATTCTTGGCCACGGCCTCCCCGACCAGCAGTTCCACCATGTCGGGCTCTATCCAGTCGTCACTGTCCACAAAAAGAACATAATCCCCTTGGGCGTTGTCCAACAGCGTATTCCTTACCTGGGCAATCCCCTGGTTGGTGCTGTTGGTGATGATGCGGACGCTGGCGGCACGATGCGGATATTGCTCACATTTCCGGGCCAGCACCGCCATGCTGTTGTCGGGCGTGCAGTCGTTGACAAATACATAGTCTATATCCCCGTATGTCTGTGAAAAAACTGCGTCAAGACAACGGGCGAAAACGCTTTCTACGTTATATATAGGAATAAGGACAGATACTTTCATGCGCAACCCTGTCTTTTTTTACTTACACTGGAATACAATTAATTGGGAAGTGAAAAACTACAGGTTTCCCACTTCCCCTATCGACAAGCCCGTCATATCGGCTATCGCAACATTCCTGCAAACGGACAGTCACATGAATAACCGGGTATGTTACGGTCAGAGGCAGATGGCAGTTTCGAGAGCCAGCACCATCATATCACGGAAAGTGTTCTGACGGTCCTCGGCAGAGAGTTCCTCGTGACTGACAAAGGAGTCGCTGATGGTGAGCAGACAGGCAGCCCGTTTGCCCAATACGTGGGCATTGTGGAAGAGTGCAAAGCTCTCCATCTCCACACAGTCGGCTCCCATCTTGTCGGCAAGCTCTTTCCACGTGCCTGTTGAAGGCTCATGATAGAACACATCGCTCGAATGAACCACGCTCGTTTTGCAGGCTATTCCCAGTTGTTCAGCCTTCTCCATAATCAGGGCATTCACTTCGGGCGTAGGCTCGATACGGCTTTCGGCATATCCACCCTGCACCTGGGCGTAGGAGGTCTCGCTCACCGCATATTCGGCCAAGGTCACATCCATCACCTTCAGCCAGTCACGATAGCTGCCTGCCGACCCGATGCGGATGATATTCTCTACGCCAAAAAACTTGTAGAGCTCATAGGAGTAGATGCCGATGCTGGGCATGCCCATACCACTGGCCATCACCGAAACGCGCTGACCATGATAAGTGCCCGTATAGCCGAGCATGTTACGTACGGAGGTGACCAACTGGACATCCTCAAGAAAATTCTCTGCAATATATTTGGCCCGGAGGGGGTCGCCAGGCATAAGGACGGTTTTGGCGAATGCGCCTTCAACCGCTGAAATGTGTGGTGTTTCCATCTGATATAATTTTATAAACAAAAATTTTACTCGTAGATACTGAAGATACAGAACTGAGCAAGGAATGGTTTGCTATTATAGGTGGTATGAGTGGACATGTAACGCTGTATCACATCATACGTGGTACGCGTACATTTGAGTGTCGCTTTGTTCGTCTTGCCAACTGTCATATTGTAGAACATATAGTCGAGATCTGCAGTTGCAGGAAGATTGAAAGCGGTACCCAAATCTATTTCTTCTATCGCCTTGTCGCTTCCAAACATCATGCCGAAAGAGGTCACCTTGTCGACAGTCCATCCCGTGAGCTTGATTGTCGTGGCCTGTTGGCACCCCTGGAAGGTAGCGCCAAGATTCTGAACCGAGTTGGTCTTCCAGCCGGAGAGATTGATGGAGGTGGCTGTACACCCCTTGAATGCCGAGTTCATCGTGGTGACCGACGAGAAGTCGGCATTGACACAAGTGAACTCCCCATTGCCTCCCACAGAAGTGAAGGATTTCTCAAGGCTCTGGATTTTTGAGGTATTGTTCCGTCCGAACACGAGGTTCTGAAGGCTCTGGCAGTTGGCAAAGGTGGAGCTGAAATACAGGACATCGTGAAAATCGAACAAAGACAGGTCGATTGTCCTCAACATATAGCAGCCATTGAACATTTCACTGACTCCATCGGCAGCCAAAGAGGTCTTCGAACCATTCAGCTTCACGTCGGCAAGCGAGCGGCAATTCCAGAACATGCGGGTCATGTTGGTCACCTTTTCCATGTTCCACGAACTGATATCGACAGACTGCAACGAGTAGCAGCGGTCGAACACATTAGCCATCGTGGTAACGTTGGCTGTATTCAATCCGCTCACGTTTACGGTCTGTAGCCCCTCGCACATCGTGAACACGCCATTCATCCCGGTCACACGAGCCGTATTGAGCGGTGTGAGGTCGACATGCCTTAGTTTCTTGCAATCGAAAAACATCGAAGACAACTGGTTGCTTCTCGAGATGTCGAGTCCCGACAGGTTTACTTGCTCCAATCCGTAGCATTTCTTGAACATGTTGCTGCAGGTGTTGCCAGTGCTGACGATGGCTCCCGGGGTGGATACTGTAATCGTGGCGTTGGCGGCATCCCATTCCATATAAACACGGTCTTTGAAATTGCCGTCCGTGATATCATACACGTTGGCAGGAAGGTCGGTTTTGGCATACCCTTTATACTTGTCGCTATGGCCAATGATGTTCACAATCTTCACGTCATCAATAGTGCCGCCGTTGGCAATGACGAGGTTTTCCATATTGTTGCGGAATGTTTCGTTGGCCTTGATTTGCGTGCCAGTGTAAGCCTCGGTCTTTTGGTTGAGTTGGAAGGTGAATTTCTTGTTGATATCGGTGGTGGGAGTAAGGGTGATGGTGGCACTCTTGTCCGAGCCATTATAATTATTGTAGACATAGAGAATCAGTTTTCCATCAGCCTTGTCGAAATCATAAATCCATCCCTTCTCGCCAAAGCTGACATCAAACTCGCAGTTGGCTTCAACCGGTATCTCCACCGTGCCGCCAGCAGCGGGCGCTTCAACGACGTCCTGTCCGATGCGTACAAAAGGCTCCTGCTCCTGTCCGGCTTCACCCATATCGCCTGTTTCCTGTGTGTACTCAATCACCAGCTCCGGGTCGTATTCCGTAATCCAGTCCACATATTTATTGCCGGAGCTTCTCATCCAGCCGGCGATTTTGGGGAATACCCTGTCAATCTTTTGGCCTTCAATGGTATGCGGCATATAGCCTTCCACGCGGAATGCCCATACCAACCCCTCCATGTGGAAATTCTTCTCATCGGTGTTGGAAGCGAATCGTGTGACGGGTGTATTCTTCTCATGAATCTCCACGCGTGTCTGTGTATTGTAAATGAAGAAGTTCAGGTCTCTGTCCTGGATGTCCAACCGGGTCTGGTTGTCGATGGAGCGCGAGAGTGTGATGGTGACCGATGGCAGCTGGTCAATGGGCAGCTTGGGCTGATTCACATTGAAGTAGCCCCCCTTCGCCTTGAGGTTTTGTGCCCCATTGACAAGGAACACAGGCGTGCCGCTGGCATCATTTACAGAGACATGGTCCACCGAGAGCCGGTCGTCGGATGTCGTCCAGCTTACATCGAGTCCGTCCACATCCACTCCCATCACCTCCACCCCCGGCACAAACGGGAGTTTGCCGCCGATGGCGCGCACTTGCAGAGTGATGGTCAGCGTTTCAGTGGTCTCGTTGCAGCTGTATTGTTTGCGGTAGCCCAACACAAAGTCGTTCATATCATAGTCGCCCATCGCCGGATACATATCCTCAAACAGGATGGTTCCGTAGACAGAGTTGTTGGGCGAGAAGACAATGGTCTTGTTGCCTTTGGCCGCCGGCAACATTTCAGCAGCATCGGTGATGTCGCCTGAGATGTAGACGGCACGTGTGCTCACCTGTTTGCGGGCGACATCAATGGTGCGACAAACCGTCTCCCCCTCCCGATTGAGGTACGCAAGATACAGTTTATCCTGCATCTTGAGGGCTGTAATGGTGATGTTTTCGAGCTTGTTGGCCTCCAGGATGGTGGTGTACATGAGATGCTGCATGGCAGCATCTTGATAGATGGCCACACGGGTGTTCACATCGCTTTTCAGCTGTATATCCAGATGCTGCGACATGCTCCAGTCGAACAGGAGGGGTACCTCTGTAATCTCAGATTCCTCTGGTTCCACAGTGGGTGCCTGATAGTATACGGTTTCCATACAGGCTTGGAAGGTGGCAAGCGTACAAATGACACTTAGTATCCACACCATTTTTCTAATGATTGATTTCATCTGGTGAATCGGGGTTGTGGGTGAAATCGGTTACTCCAATTTTCTTTTTCTTGTTTCAATTTTGATGCCTTGCTGAAGCATCACGTACTTTTCGGTGCAAAGATAAGAAAAAATGACGAATCATCCAATAGTTTTACAAAAAAAATGCTATCCATTCTGCAAGGTCACGATTGCCGCCCGGGCTGACGATGCCGTCATCCGGCAACGGTTATCAATTCGTTCGCCCACCAACCACAGTATCTCGCCCTGTGCATCAGTGAGCACCAGTTGACGGCGTTTGTCGAAGAGGGATCGTTTGCGGTCGGTGAGATAATCGCTCACCAGCTTGGATCCCTTCATGCCAAAAGGCACAAAGCGGTCGCCTGATTCAGCATGACGAAGACAAAGGGGATAATGAAGAAAAGCGGCATCAATCGTAGCTGTCATCGCTTGTCGGGAAACGGCAAAGGATGCATCTACCGCCACCTCTTCCATCTTCAGCCTGCATGCACCGTCGCCCACGACATAAGTGCCGGGCTCAGGAATGCGCAGGGGCTTGAACGGCTTGAAATGTGGCTCCAGCAATAGCCATCCCCGGTCGAGCAGAGCGTCGTGGGTAGCTGAGGAAAAAAGCTGGCAACCCTTGTACGGTACATCAGAAGAGCATGTTTGGGATTGAATGGCCGAAGAGATGGTATCGCAGAGCTGGTCGAAGACCACTCCCGAGAACCGTTTCCCACTCAGCCACTCATACAGCAGAGCCCGCCAGGCTTCGCCACTATGCAGCTCACGCAGGCAGAAATCCTTCAGCCATGTCAGTGAAATCCGGTTGGCATCCAAGCCCCCCTCCTCAGCTCCCCGCCGCCAGATCTCACGCGAAGCGAAGGCCAAGAGGGGTTCTGCCTGCTGCATCCGCTCAGCCAATTTTGCTGTATGGACAGCAAACGAGGGGTTCAGCTCGCTGAGCAAGGGAACGAGATGATGGCGAAAACGGTTGCGGGTAGCCTCGTCGCCGAGGTTGGTACTATCCGTGACATAGGGTTGTGACAAGCGGTCAAGATAGGCTTCTATCTCCTGCCGGCTGACCGCCAGAAGCGGACGCACCAAATGATGATTGCGGGGCTGGATGGCCGAGAGACCATGAAGGCCGCAACCGCGCACGATGTTCATCATCAGGGTCTCCACCTGATCGTCACGATGATGTGCAACGCAGACCGACTCGGCTTCCAGATCGGCTCGCAACTGCTCGAAATAGCGGTATCGCAGATGCCTGGCAGCGAGTTCAATGCTCTCGTGATGCAGTCGGGCATACTCACGGGTGTCGAAATGGATGCGATGAAGAGGCACCTGAAGCTGTTCACACAGACTGACGACAAACTGTTCGTCACGGTCGGACTCTTCTCCCCGAAGATGGAAGTTGCAATGTGTTGCCTCTACCCGATAACCCAAGGCGAGCAGCACGCGCATCAAAGCCACACTGTCTGCACCTCCGCTGATTGCCACCAGGTGGAGTCCCCTGTCAGAGAGGAGCTGATGCTGCCTGATCATCCGCTCCACTTTCCGTTCCATCTCATCCGATGGCAGTCTCTTCAGTGGTCTTTCCGTTTTCATTCTCTCGTCTGAATCTTCATCCTTTCAAATCATCTTCGTCTCCGTTCTTTCTCCCTATTCTACGTATACCACCAGTCCCTTGAGATACTCACCCTCGGGATGATAGATATTGATGGGATGGTCAGCTGGTTGATGGAGCTGATGGAGTATACGCACCTTGCGTCCCGACATGGCAGCCGCTGTGAACACGGCGTTGCGGAAATGATCTTTGGTCACCACCTGACTGCAGGAGAAGGTGAACAGGATGCCTCCGGGCTGAATCTTCTCAAAGGCTTTGGCATTCAGCCGGATATATCCCTTGAGTGCATTATGCAGCACAGCTCTGTGCTTGGCAAAGGCAGGCGGGTCGAGGATAATCAGGTCATAGCGTCCGTCGGCATTGTCGAGAAACTTGAAGGCATCTTCACAAAAAGCCTCGTGGCGGCTGTCTCCGGGGAAATTCAGCTCCACATTCTGCTTGGTCAGTTCGATGGCCTTGGCACTGCTGTCCACCGAGTGCACCAACTGGGCATCGCCCCTCATGGCATAGAAGGAGAATCCGCCCGTATAGCAGAACATATTGAGCACCTTGCGTCCGCGGGCGTAATGTTCGAGCAGCAAACGGTTCTCACGCTGGTCGACGAAGAATCCGGTTTTCTGTCCCTTGAGCCAGTCGACGTGGAACTTCAGTCCGTTTTCGACAGCGGTGTTGTCATCACTTCCGCCATGGATGAATCCGTTTTCCTTTTCGAGTTCAGCCTTATAGGGCAGCGTGGTCTCGCTCTTGTAATAGACATTCTCCACCCTGTCGCCCATCACCTCAACCAGTGCCTTGGCCAGTTGATGACGGGCATAATGCATGCCCACGCTATGAGCCTGCATCACGGCCGTCTTGCCATAGACATCGATGACCAGTCCGGGCAGATGGTCGCCCTCGCCATGCACCAGCCGGTAAGTGTTGTTGCTGGGATTGTCGGCAATGCCGATGGCCTGCCTCATGGCGAGTGCCGACTGGAGACGGGCATGCCAGAAGGCATCATCGATGGTGATATCACGGAAAGAGAGTACACGCACCGCGATAGACCCCACCTGGAAATGTCCGATGGCAATAAACGCTCCGCTATGGGTGTAAACCTTGACGGTTTCTCCCTCTTCTATATCTTCTGGCATGTTGACCAGCGCTCCTGAAAAGATCCAGGGGTGGAATCGCTTGAGGCTCTCTTCCTTGCCCCGTTTGAGTGTAAGTGTCTTGTATGTCATGATTGTTTGGGGGTATGTTCGTTGTTCTGAGGATGATGACCGGTGGCGTGGTCTTGGCCGTCAGCGGGCTCGGGCGCAATCAGTTCGTAATCGCCCGAGGCAGCCAGCCGCAGATATTCCTTATAGAGATGGATACAGGTCCAGGCATCGGTGGCGGCATACTGTTTCTGCTTGTCGTTGAGCACATCGGCCTCCCAATTGGAGAGCTGCTGGTTCTTGCTGATACGCAGTCCGAAGAAATTGGCATAGAGTTTCTGCAGACTCAGATCTTCAATGCCCAAACACTTCACGCAATCCTGGATGTCGATGAAGGTACCGGCCTTGAAATCGCCGAGTTTGTGCAGCATGTGCAGATCATCGTGGAGCGACAGTCCCACCTTGGCCACCGTCTTGTCTTCCAGGAAGCGGACGACGGCAGGAGCCATACCGATATGGTTGAGCCGGAAGAGAAAACAGATCTCTTCGGTAGCCACCTGCAACAACGCCACCTTGTGGAGTGTGCCGCGTTTGAACGAGGGACGCGTCTCCGTATCGATGCCGAGGAGGGGGTGTGACAAGAGGAAGTCGACAGCCCGTTCAGCCTCTCCGGGGGTGAGTATCACGATGATACGTCCCGGGAAAACCACCCTTGGCAACTGTGGGATGAGCATCTTGTCATACTTAGCGAATATCTTTTTGGTCATAACTTTCGTCTTTGAAGTGCAAAATTACAAAAAAAATGTAAGTTTTATGGTAAAATCTGAGTTTTTTGCTTTACTTTTGCAGAAGATTTGCCTTCTTCACGCAGAAAGGCTCCCTTTTGGGAATCATTTTCAGAAATAACCACAGCAATATCAACAAGCAAAACCAATCATCATGGCAGCAAAGAAACCGAAGAAACCGGCCTCAATGACAGAAGCCCTCGGTATCAAAAACATATTTGGCAACGAGAAATTCATCTTTGTCATCGGCATCGTCATTCTGGCGGTGGCCATCTATTTCCTGATTGCCTTCATCTCCTTTTTCACCACAGGCGAGGCCGACCAGAGTCTGATAGAAAGCCCGCGGATGAACGACATGCTCAATCTGAAGCGCGAATTCCAGAACAGTTGCGGCTCGCTGGGTGCCCACACCGCCTACTTCTTCATCAAGCAGTGTTTCGGCCTGTCTGCCTTCTTCATCCCCGCCTTCCTCGTCATCCTGGCGTTCAACACCATGAAGGCTTATAGCGTCAACATCTGGAAATGGTTCATGTGTATGATGCTCATCATGGTGTGGGGGTCTGTGACCACAGCCAAGTTTCTCTCACCTTTCTTTACCGACAGCTGCTTCAATCCTGGCGGCGACCACGGTCTCTTCGTGTGTGAACGGATAGAGAATTTCATCGGCACTCCCGGCCTGACCGCCATCCTGCTGATTACCGCTCTGGCTTTCCTCACCTATATCAGCGCAGAGACCATCTACTTCATCCGGCGCATCGTCAACCCCACCAACTATTTCCGCAACCGAGTGACCTTCACCATCAGCAACAAGGAACCCAAGCCAGAGCAGGCAACCATCGAGACACTGGAGGATCCGGAAGTGTTCGATGACCCCAGCTCACAGGTTGTCGACTTTGAGATGGAGACGGCTCCTGCTCCGGAACCCGCTGATGACAAACCCGCCGCACCCATAGCAGACCAGGATACCGGCAAGGAGGAGAAGGAAGAGGTGAGACAGACTCTGCGCATCTCGACACCGAAGCCCAAGAAAAGCGGACTGCTGGAGATGGACATCGAGCTGGCAGCAGCCGAGCAGAAGGCAGGCGACAACACTCTGGTGACCGTGGGCGACCGGCAACTGGCTCCCTACGACCCCAAGCTCGACCTGGAGAATTACCACTACCCCACCCTCGACCTGCTGAAGAAATACGACAACGACGGCAAACCCTATATCGACATGGCCGAACAGAACGCCAACAAGAACCGTATCGTTGACGTGCTGCGCAACTTCGGCGTGGAGATCAGCAGCATCAAGGCCACCGTGGGCCCCACCATCACCCTCTATGAGATCACGCCGGCCCAGGGTGTGCGCATCTCGAAAATCAGGAACCTCGAGGATGATATCGCCCTCTCGCTCTCCGCCCTCGGCATCCGCATCATCGCACCCATCCCCGGCAAAGGCACCATCGGTATCGAGGTACCTAACGCCAAGGCCAATATCGTCTCGATGGAGAGCATCCTCAACTCGAAGAAGTTCCAGGAGACAACCATGGACCTTCCCTGCGCCTTGGGCAAAACCATCACCAACGAGGTGTTCATGTTCGACCTGGCCAAGATTCCCCACCTGCTCGTGGCCGGTGCCACCGGTCAGGGTAAGTCGGTGGGTCTCAACGCCATCATCACCTCACTGCTCTACAAGAAGCACCCCGCCGAACTGAAGATTGTGCTCATCGACCCGAAGAAGGTGGAGTTCAGCATCTACAGCCCCATCGCCAACCACTTCCTGGCCAAGGTGCCCGACGAGGATGCCGAACCCATCATCACCGATGTGACCAAGGTGGTGCGCACGCTCAACAGCCTCTGCAAGGAGATGGACACACGCTACGACCTGCTGAAGATGGCCGGCGCACGCAACATCAAGGAGTATAACAAGAAGTTTGCTGCCCGACAGCTCAACCCCGACAACGGCCACCGCTTCATGCCCTATATCGTGGTGATCATCGATGAGTTCGGCGACCTGATCATGACTGCGGGCAAGGAGATAGAACTGCCCATCGCCCGCATCGCCCAGTTGGCACGTGCCGTGGGCATCCACATGATTATCGCTACACAGCGCCCCACCACCACCATCATCACGGGTAACATCAAGGCCAACTTCCCCGGCCGCATCGCCTTCAAGGTGAGTGCGATGATTGACTCGAAGACCATCCTCGACCGTCCCGGTGCCAACCAGCTGATAGGCCGTGGCGACATGCTCTTCCTCAACGGTGCCGAGCCGGTGCGTGTGCAGTGTGCCTTTGTCGACACGCCCGAGGTGGAGCGCATCAACACGTTCATTGCCCAGCAGCAGGGCTACCTCGCTCCGTTCGAGCTGCCCGAACCCGACAATCCCGACGGCGAGGGCATGGGCGGCAGTGCCGACGTGGACATGCAGCATCTCGACCCACTCTTCGAGGATGCGGCCCGACTCATCGTCATCAACCAGTCGGGCAGCACGAGCCTCATCCAGCGCAAGTTCTCCATCGGCTACAACCGTGCCGGCCGACTCATGGACCAGCTGGAAAAGGCTGGCGTAGTGGGTGCCGCCATGGGCAGCAAGCCGCGTGAGGTGATGATTCAGGATGAGACCAGCCTCAACACCCTTATCAGCAATCTGAGGGGATAGGCACATCAGTCATATATATAATAAGGTAAGAAAGATGAAACGAATCGGATTAGTGATTGCCGTCCTGCTGCTGACCCTGCAGACAGCGACGGGACAGACCGCCAAGGCCGTATTGGACAAGGTGGCCACAGTAGTGAACCATACGGGAGGCGTGACCGCCGCCTTCCAGATCAGCAGCGCCAAAGTGAACGCCTCGGGCACGATGGCCCTCAAGGGACAGAAGTTCCAGGTGACCACCCCCCACGGCATCACCTGGTTTGACGGCAAGACCCAATGGACCTACGTGAAGCAGAACGAGGAGGTGAACGTGAGCACGCCCACCGCCGCCCAGCTGCAGCAAATCAATCCCTACACCTTCATCAACCTCTACAAGAAGGGCTACAAGCTCAACCTCGACAAGAGCGGCAAGAGCCATGAGGTACACATGAAGGCCACGAACAAGCAGGCCAAGATGCAGGAACTCTATATCGTGGTCGACAAGAAGAGCTACGTGCCCTCACAGGTGCGCATGATGCAGGGCGGCAAATGGACTACCATCAACATCAGCCAGTTCAAGAAAGCCTCGCTCGCCGACAGCCAGTTCCGCTTCAACGCCAAAGACTATCCCCATGCCGAGGTGATCGACCTGAGATAACATCCCCCACCCCACGATGAAAGCAATCCTACTGATGGTGGGCAAGACCACCGACAAGCATTTTGCCGCCGGCATCCAGGACTATACCAGCCGCATCGGCCACTATCTGCCCTTCGAACTGGTGGTGATTCCCGAACTGAAAGCCACCAAAAACCTCAGCGAAGAGCAACAGAAACAGCAGGAGGGCGAACTGATACTGAAACAGCTCCAGGGCAGCGACCATGTGGTGCTGCTCGACGAGCACGGACGCTCCCTGCGCAGCGTGGAGTTTGCCCGCTGGATGGAACAGAAGCAGCAGGCGGTCAGGCGACTGGTATTCGTCATCGGCGGCCCCTACGGCTTCTCTCCCGCCGTCTATGACCGCTGCAACGAGAAGATCTCCCTCTCGCCCATGACCTTCTCTCATCAGATGGTGCGGTTGGTGTTCACCGAACAGCTCTACCGCGCCTGCACCATCATCAAGGGCGAGCCCTACCACCACGAATAGCGAGCCCTACCACCACCAACAAGATGAAAACGGAATATATCGAGATTCAAGGAGCCCGGGTCAACAACCTGAAAGGCATCAACGTGAAGATACCCCGCGACCAGTTCATCACCATCTCCGGCGTGAGCGGTTCGGGCAAATCATCGCTGGCTTTCGACACGCTCTATGCCGAAGGACAACGCCGCTATGTGGAGAGCCTCTCCTCCTACGCACGCCAGTTTCTGGGACGCATCCAAAAGCCCGAGTGCGACTTCATCCGTGGCATACCGCCCGCCATCGCCATCGAGCAGAAGGTCATCAGCCGTAATCCCCGTTCCACGGTTGGCACATCCACCGAAATCTACGAGTATCTGCGCCTGCTCTTCGCCCGTATCGGCCACACCTTCTCGCCCGTGAGCGGCCAGGAGGTGAAACGGCATCGCGTTGAGGATGTGTGCGACTGCATGCGCCAATATTCGGCTGGCACCCGGTTCATGGTGCTGGCACCCATCCCCATGCCCCACGACCGCAGCATGGAGCAGCAGCTTGCAGCCTACCGCCAGGAGGGCTATACCCGCATCCTGGTGCAGGGAGAGGTGCGACGCATCGACGAACTCAGCCCCGAGGAGCAACAGGCCATCAGCCAGTCGCCCTCCGACTTCTTCCTGGTCATCGACCGCCTGTCGGTCGACGACAGCAGCGACACCCTCTCGCGCCTCTGCGACTCTGCCGAGACCGCTTTCTATGAGGGTCATGGTGCCTGCCGACTGATGTTCATGCCCTCGATGATCACCTACGATTTCTCCACACGCTTCGAGGCCGACGGCATCACCTTCGAGGAGCCCAACGACCATATGTTCTCGTTCAACTCGCCCATCGGAGCCTGTCCCGAATGCCAGGGATTCGGCAGTGTAATTGGCATCGACGAGCGACTCGTCATCCCCAACACTACGCTGAGCGTCTACGACGGCTGTGTCGTCTGCTGGCACGGTGAGAAAATGAAGGAGTGGAAAGAGGCGTTCTGCCGGCATGCGGCACGCGACCATTTCCCCATCTTCACGCCCTACCATGAGCTTTCGACCAAACACAAGGACTGGCTGTGGCATGGCTTGCCCTCCGACTCAGGTGTCAAGGGCGACCGCGTCTGCATCGACGGCTTCTTCCAGATGGTGCGTGAAAACCAATACAAAATACAATACCGGGTGATGCTCAGCCGCTACCGCGGCAAGACCACCTGTCCGGCCTGTCACGGCACCCGGCTGAAACCTGAGGCAGAATACGTGAAGATTGGGGGCCGAAGCATCACCGACCTGGTACAGATGCCCGTGAGTGCCCTGTTCCAATGGTTCGACGAGCTGCAACTCTCCGAAACTGATGCCTCCATCGCCAAACGGCTGCTGCGAGAAATCAAAACCCGCCTGCAGTTCCTGCTCGATGTGGGACTGGGCTACCTCACGCTCAACCGCCTCTCAAACAGTCTCAGCGGAGGCGAGAGCCAGCGCATCAACCTCACCACCTCACTGGGCAGCAGCCTTGTGGGCTCGCTCTATATCCTCGACGAGCCCAGCATCGGCCTGCACAGCCGCGACACCGACCGGCTCGTTACCGTGTTCAAGAAACTCAGGGATTTGGGCAACACAGTCGTGGTGGTGGAGCATGACGAGGAGATCATCCGTGCCGCCGACCATCTGATTGACATCGGCCCCGATGCAGGCCAGTTGGGAGGCGAGGTAGTGTTCGAGGGCTCGCCCAGCCTCATCAGCGGCGACAGCCTGAAAACCCATTCCCGCAGCCATACCCTGCGCTACCTGCTGGGAGAGGAGCAGATAACCGTGCCCGCCAGCCGCCGCCCCTGGAACCGCAGCATCGTCATCAAGGGAGCCCGCATGAACAACCTCAAGGGCATCGACGTGACCTTCCCGCTCAATGTGCTCACGGCGGTCACGGGTGTCAGCGGTTCGGGCAAGTCGAGCCTCATCAAGGGCATCCTCTATCCCGCCGTGAAGCGCCGCCTGGGCGATGTGTGCGATGCTCCCGGCGAGTTCCTGGAACTCACAGGCGACCTTTCGGCCATCCAGCGCATCGAGTTTGTAGACCAGAACCCCATCGGCAAGAGTGCCCGCTCCAACCCCGCCACCTATGTGAAGGCCTACGATGCCATCCGCGACCTCTACGCCTCGCAGCCGCTTTCCAAACAGATGGGCTATACCGCCCAATACTTCTCGTTCAATACCGACGGAGGCAGATGT
>JAEDMP010000099.1 GCA_016302965.1 Bacteroidaceae bacterium | reverse complement strand
TCGCTTTGCGTACACACTCACAGACATCAGGATGGTCGCTCACCGAGCAGGATCCCTTCAACAACGTGGGGCGTACCTGTATCGAGGCTATGGCAGCTGTATTGGGACATACCCAGTCACTCCACACCAACGCCCTCGACGAGGCCATCGCTCTGCCTACAGACTTCTCTGCCCGTATTGCCCGCAACACCCAGATTTATATCCAGAACGAGACCAAGGTATGCAAGCATATCGACCCCTGGGCCGGTTCATACTATGTAGAAAGCCTCACCAACGAACTCGTTCACAAGGCATGGGAGCATATCCAGGAAATCGAGAAACTGGGCGGTATGGCCAAGGCCATCGAGACAGGTGTGCCCAAGATGCGTATCGAAGAGGCTGCTGCACGCACCCAAGCCCGCATCGACTCGGGTGTGCAGACCATCGTCGGCACGAACAAGTATCGTCTTGACCACGAAGATCCCATCGATATCCTTGAGGTGGACAACACCGCCGTGCGCAAGCAGCAGGAAGAGAGTCTCGCCAAGGTGCGCGCCGCACGTGACGAGCAGGCCTGCCAGGCTGCACTCAAGCAACTCACCGAGATTGTACGAACCGGCAACGGCAACCTGCTGGCTCAGGCTGTAGAATGCGCCAAGCTGCGCTGTACGCTGGGTGAAATCAGCGATGCCTGCGAAGAAGTGGTTGGCAGATATAAAGCAGTAATCAGAACTATCTCTGGCGTGTATTCATCAGAAAGCAAGAACGACAAAGACTTCGAGTTGGCCTGCCAGCTGACCGAAGAGTTCGCCAAGCAAGAAGGCCGTCGCCCACGTGTGTTCATCGCCAAAATGGGTCAGGATGGACACGACCGTGGAGCCAAAGTTGTGGCAACGGGTTATGCCGACTGTGGTTTTGACGTAGATATGGGCCCGCTGTTCCAAACTCCCGCTGAGGCTGCCCGTGAGGCTGTTGAGAACGATGTCCACGTAGTGGGTGTCTCCTCACTTGCCGCAGGTCACAAGACGCTCATCCCGCAACTCATCGCGGAACTGAAGCGTCTGGGACGTGAAGACATCATGGTGATTGCCGGAGGTGTGATTCCCGCCCAGGACTACGACTTCCTCTATCAGGCTGGTGTAGCCGCTATCTTCGGCCCTGGAACATCTGTGGCCAAGGCTGCTGTAGAGATGATGAAGATTCTGCTCGACAAGTAAGCATCTTTCTTCTCTCAGAAATACATCATTGGGGCTGTCTCGCCATGAGACAGTCCCTTTATTATATCCTTCCCACTGCAAAATAAACGAGAGTCTGACCAATCATAAAAAAGAATGTAGCTCTGTATGACGCAAAAGATGCAGACACACAGAGCTACACACAAAAAGTAGGGAAGGATATTAATAGGCGTTTCCCTTTTCGCCTCCGAAGACATTCGTAATGGTCTTGAAAATAATCTTGATATCGAGCAGCAGACTCCAGTGTTCAATATACCAGATATCTTTCTTGATGCGCTCCTCCATCATCCAAAGTTCGGAGGTTTCGCCACGGCTTCCGGTTACCTGTGCCCAACCCGTAATGCCAGGTTTTGCAAAATGGCGAACCATATACTTGTTGACCAGTGCTCCATATTCCTCGGTATGCTTCACCATGTGGGGACGCGGTCCCACCACACTCATACTGCCCATAAAGACATTGAGGAACTGCGGCAGTTCATCGATATTGGTCTTACGCATGATGTTTCCCCACTTGGTTTTGCGCGGGTCATTCTTGGTGGCCTGAACCTTGTCGGCATCCGCATTCACCTTCATGCTGCGGAACTTGATGCAGTAAAACTCCTCTCCCAGCCTACCGTTGCGCTTCTGACGGAAAAAGACGGGACCTGGCATCGTAATCTTGGTGATGATGGCCACGATGATATAAATCCACCAGAAACAGGTGATGAGGAAGAGACCGGAGAAAACAAGGTCAAAGAGTCGCTTGATGAACTTGTTCATCGGGTCTCTCAGCGGTTCGCGTCTCACCGACAACACCGGGATATCGTCAACATAAGCAACGGTCATTGCACGGTGTACGTAGTTTCTGACATTGGGCAGACTATAGAAATGGATGAGATGATTCTCACAATAGTCCATAATCCTGGTAATATCTTCTGCCCGTTGGTCGGAGAGATTGCAGAAGAGCATGTCGACATGATGTGCCTCGAGATAAGCGATAACCTCTGCCACACTTCCTAAAAGGGGCAGTTTTCCTCCGATATTGCGCGATGGTTTGTCTTCGAAATAGCCATTGATGGTATAGCCGGTAGACAAGTCGGAGGACATGCGATCATAGAGTGCCCTGAGGTTGACTCCTCCCCCAACGAAAACAACCTTACGCTGGTCTTGATGGCGTGAGCGCAACGACTTGACGATATTCCTGCAGGTAATCCTGGAGAGTGTCAAACCGACAGAGAGCAATCCGCAGTTGGCAAAAAAAGCTCTGAAATTGAAAGGTACCTGCAAGAGCACCGATTCGCAGATAGCAATGACAGCAGCCATTGCGACTGCCGTAATAATGGCACGTCTGATGACCTCTTCTACTTGTACCATTCGATTTTGGGCCACTGGTACGAAGATAGATACAGAGAGCAGATAGGACATGGCAAGCGTGAGAAGGTCTTGCATTTCATGGGTTCCTTGATACAGATTACGTCCTGCTATCCAATAATAGATTGCAAGATAAAGGGCATCTGTCATATATGCCACCCATCTCAGAATCTCATGCCTTTCAGATATCTGGTGTTCCATAACGTTGTCACTTTGGTTTTCTAAAATCAATTCTTTATTTTAACTATTTTAATCTCCTATATACATCCTTATACGCTAAGCGTTTTCTTTTGGCTGTTATTTATCTGCAAAGATACAATATTATTTTCATATCCCTATTCAATTTTGTTGACTTATTTATGACATTTCCAACAAATTAACATATATTAACTCTAAAGGGGGGGGGAATTTAGAAGACTAAACAAAAAAAGACTTCAACCCGCCACATGAGTCAACAAGATGAGCAAAGGCTAATCCATCGGATGACAGATTAGCCTTTGCTTTGTGCGGACAGCATGACTTGCAATATTCATGCCGATACCTGTTTATACAGCGGCAGCGACAATCCAGTCGTAGATGCAACTGCATACTCCGAAGAGCACAATACCCAGGGTGCAGAGAGCCAGTGCCAGTTTGCTGTCACAGTCACTCTTGAAGGTAGGCAGAGGAGCCTCGGCATTCTTGATATACATCGCTTTGACAATGAGCAGATAATAGTAGAGACTCGCAACCGTATTAATCAAGGCAATGAACACCACGAAATAAGCCCAGAAACTGCCCTGTTCTGCAGCAGCCATGAACACGAAGAACTTGCTGAACATACCTGCGAAAGGAGGAATACCAGCCAGCGAGAACAGAGCCAAAGTCATGAGGAACGAGAGCTTGGGATTAGTAGTATAGAAGCCATTGTAACTATCCATACGGGTGGTGCCGCCATTGTTGTTCTCCACCAGACTGATAACGGTGAAGACCGCCATATTGGCCACCACATACACGAGCACGTAATAGATAAGGGCTGCTACACTCATGGCACTGCCACCCACCACAGCCAACATGATATAACCAGCCTGTGAGATTGAACTGAACGCCATGAAGCGCTTGAGTTCCTTCTGACGAAGGGCGAAGAGGTTGGCGATGGTGATACTGAGTACGATGACGATGTAGAGCAGATACTCATAATACTCGGTCATGGCACCGAACACCTTGAAGAGGATGGTCATGAGCGTAAAGGCAGCAGCGCCCTTGGAGATAACGCTCAGATAGCCGGTAACGGCGGTGGGAGCGCCCTGGTAGGTGTCGGCAGTCCAGAAGTGGAAGGGCACGAGAGAAATCTTGAAGCCCAGACCACTGAAAAAGAACACCAGACCGAGGATGGTCAAGGGTGAAGCTTCCAGCACGGCTGCCATATCTTCGAAATAGAGTGTGCCAGTGGCACCATAGAGCATGGACAGACCATAGAGCATCACACCGCTGGAGAAGGTTGCGGTAAGGATGAACTTGGCAGCACCCTCAGCCGATTGTTGGCGCAGTTTGTCAAAAGCCACAAGGCAGGCCATGGGTACAGAAGCCATCTCCAGTCCAAGGAAGAACAGGAGGAAATGGCCCGATGACATCATCACATACATACCCAGCAGCGTGGAGATGACGAGCATATAGAACTCGCCCTCCTTGTTGGCCACATCTTCGCGGCGCAGCCAAGGCTGGGCCATGATGAGCACCACGAGCGTACCGGCGGTGAGAATCACTTTCATCACATTCACAGCCTCTGACGTGACATAAAGGCCACCAAAGAGGCTCTGCGGCTCAGCCACCACACAGGGTGCCAACTGGGCCAGCATCAGCAAGCCAGTAGCCATGTAGAGCGCCTGGTGCTTCTTTTCGCTGTTCTTCCATGCAAAGTCTACGATAAAGACCAACACGAGAATAGCCATAAGTGTTGCCTCGGGCAACATATTCAGAAATTGACTGTAATTCATCTTTTCTTGCTTTACATGTTAATGACACTAAGAATAGGACCAACGGCATCCTCAATCACATTGCTTGCCCAGAGAGGAGCCATACCCAGCGCAGCCACACAGAAGATGAGGCAGCAAACGGAGAAGCGCTCGTCCCAGGTAGCATCGGTGAGCTCGAGATAATGGGGATCGGCCACCTCCTGGAAGAGGATCTTACCCACTACGCGGAGGATGTAGACGGCGGTAATCACAATGGAGCAGCAGGCAATGATGGTGCAGGCGGTGTGGAAGTTGCCGGGCACCTCAAACGAACCAACGAAGATGGTCATCTCAGCGATGAAACCCGAGAAACCAGGGAGACCCAGGTTGGCCAAACCGGCGATGACATAACCCACCGAGAGGAAGGGCATAATCTTCATCAGTCCACCCAACTTACGGATATCACGGGTGTGAGTACGGCCATAAATCATACCGATGAGGGCAAAGAAGAGAGCCGTCATCAGTCCGTGTGAAAGCATCTGAAGGATGGCACCGGTACATGCTGTCTTGGTCATCATCAGCAGGGCGAAGAGTACGAGACCGCAGTGTGAAACCGACGAATAAGCATTGATATATTTCAGGTCGGTCTGTACACAGGCCGAGAAGGCACCATAGACCACAGAGGTAGTGGTGAGAATCAGGAAAATCCAAGAGAGTTCCTGGGCGGCATCGGGCAGCAGATACATCGCTACACGGAAACAGCCGTAACCTCCCAGCTTCATCAGCACACCAGCATGGAGCATCGACACTGCCGTGGGGGCAGAAGCGTGACCATCGGGTGACCAAGTGTGGAAGGGGAACAGGGCTCCCAGCACACCGAAACCGATGAAGATGAACGGGAAGAATACCTTCTGCACGTCAACGGGGATATTGTGCATGGCGGCAATCTCATTGACATTCATCGTGGTAGCACCACTGAAGAAATAGATACCGAGAATACCGATGATAAGGAGGGCCGAACCACCCATCAGCATCAGCGTAAGCTTCATGGCAGCATACTCTTTGTTACCACTACCCCATACGCCAATCAGCAGATACATGGGAATCAGTGCCACCTCATAGAACATGAACATCGTGAAGAGGTCGGTGCAGATGAAGAAACCGTAAACACCCGTAGAAAGCAGGGTGAACCAAAGGAAATACTCCTTGGTCAGGGGCTTCAACTGCCAAGAGGCGAAGGTGCCTGTAAACACGATTACACTCGACAGCAACAGCATTACCACCGAGATGCCATCAACACCCACCGAATAGGCGATGTTGAGCGGCTCAAACCATGGTGTGCTGTAGGTGAGCAACATGGGGTCGGTGTTGCCACCGGCTCGCTGCTGTACGAAATAGATGGTAAGCCATGCCGAAAGAGCCAGCAAACAGGTTGAGCCCACCACCATCACGCCACGCACCTGATTGACATTGCGCGCGGCCCACAGACCGAGCAGCATCAGGGCGGGGATGACTACAAATAAACTTAATATACTCATTTGTTTCTGTTTTTTTTGTTAACGGAGCTTTTGTGAGTTCACTCTCTTTTAGATGGCAAGCAGCACCAGTGCCAGTACTACCGCTCCGGTGATGAACCAAACGGCGTAGTGTCTTACATCGCCACTCTGCCATGGACGGATGCTTTCGCCTGCCTCGTTAGCACCCCATGCCATGAAGTCGAATGTGCCGTCGATAACATGACGGTCAAACCAGGCAATAGGGGTGGAGATGCAGCGGAAGATGATCTTGTGGGTCACATACATGTAAACCTCGTCCATATAGAAACGCTTATAGGCGGCTCTGTGCAGTTTGGGGAAGGTGCGGTAGAGCTTGTCGGCAATGGGTTGCTTTTCACCTTTGTAAATATAGGTAGCAAGACAGATGCTGGCAATGGCAATCACCGTGCTGGTGATGGCAATCTGCAGGTCGAAATGGATGGTATAGTCCTGACCGTTGGCAGTCACGAAACTACCGAAGTTTCCTCCGAAACCTGCAAATCCAGCGATTGTAGAGTAGATACCCACTCCCATCGTGATGACACAGAGCACAATCAGCGGAATGGTCATCGTCAGCGGAGCCTCATGGGGCGTATGATGAGCGTGGAGCTCTTTGTTCTCGGTACCCCAGAAGATGCCGTAGTAGAGACGGAACATATAGAAGGCGGTCATGGCTGCAACTCCTGTCATAATCCAACCCACCACAGGGCTGTAGGCAAAGCAGGCAGTGATGATTTCATCCTTCGAGCAGAAGCCCGAGAAGAAGGGAATACCGGCGATGGCCAGACAGGAGATGAGGAAGGTAGCATGAGTGATGGGCATATACTTGCGCAGTCCACCCATGGTTGACATCTCGTTGCTGTGGACGGCGTGGATGATACAACCCGCACCGAGGAACAGGCAGGCCTTGAACATGGCGTGCGTGAACAGGTGGAACATCGAAGCCATGAAACCGAGCGATCCGTGGGCATCAATTACCTCACCATGCTCTCCGGGCATGCACACACCAAGTGCCACCATCATGAAGGCAATCTGCGAGATGGTAGAGAAGGCCAGCACACGCTTGATGTCGCTCTGGGCAC